>JAAZDF010000199.1 GCA_012512905.1 Clostridium sp. | reverse complement strand
TCAACCTCAGGTTGTCCATAAGTATCTCTCCACCATCTTAAAGCTTCTCCTGCAGCATGAGATGTTCCTTCCATATCCCACTTACCTGGAATTGCGTGACTACCAAATGATACACCCGTACCTACAATCTTAACATCTTTAATTTCATCTACCTGAGCTACCATAACAGCTGCAGTACCTAATGAAAGTTCTGCAAGACCTTCCCTATTAACTCCTGATCCAACTGCTGCACACTGCTGGTCTCCTCCACCTGGAGAAATTGTAGTGTCCTCAGCAAATCCTGTTAACAAAGATGCTTCTTTAGAAACTTTACCTACAGGTCTTAGCTCATGAAGTATTGGAGGAAGTTTATCTTTATCCAGATTAATAGCTTCTATTAATTTATCTGAATAATCTAGAGTATTTATATCAAACATTCCATTATAGTTTAGAGCTGAAGATTCAGCAAAAACTTCTTTAGATCCGAGTCTATTAAGAATCCATTCTTGGCCATTTACAAATTTCCATGTTTTTTCATAAATATCAGGTAAATTATCCATAACCCATTTTATCTTTGGATATACCCATAAACTAGAAGGACTAAGCCCACTTGTTGCATAGTATTCATCGCTTCCGATACTATCTCTTATCCACTGGGTTTCTTTTGTTGCTCTACCATCTGACCAAACAATTGAATCCATTAAAGGTTCCCAATTTTCATCTATTGGAACAAAAGAACCTCTTTGGCTTGAGATACCTATAGAAACAACATCTTTAATATTTCCCTTGAATTTACTAGTTGCTTGTTTTGAGGCTTCAACAACTCCAGCCCAAAGTTCGTGCATATCCTGATCTACCCAACCTGGATGAGGATGTTTAGTTTTATACTCACTATAACCACTACTTACCTCGGCACCTTTTTCATCAAATATTATTACTGAAGCTCCTGTTGTACCTGCATCGATTCCTGCAAAATATTTTTTCATAAATTCATCCCTTTCTTTATAAAACGTTTTTTACAATTTCAACTGGCAACGATTACAAAAAACAATAATAAAACAACTTCCTTATATATTATAGCATATGGCTATTCTGTATTTAGCGAAATATATTTAATTAATAGATTGTTTAATCTTTTCTAGGCTTCTTTATTTTTGGTGTCTAGCTCTATTTTAGCTCCTCTTTCTTTATTAATTATATAGACAATTACAAAGGACAATATAAAAAATAATACCCTTATAAGGAGAGATAAAATAAACTTAGGAGATCCTGGATTATCAATATTATTTCCAAATATAGTCATTGTTATCATTGAAGGCAGCCTTATTAAAAGAGACACTAATATATAGGGTATATATTTTGTATTTATTGCCCCAAGTAAAATGCTCCCAAGATCTCCTGGGATTAATCTTACAATTCGAAATATAAATACAAAAACCCAATTATTTTGATTTTTAAATTCATCTATTTTATTCGTTTTTGGATATTTGCTTTTGATTTTAAGAACAAGATCTTCTCCTGATACTTTACCTATTATATAAGGGAGACTTAGACTAATTATTAAACCTACTACATTTAACAAAATCGCAAAAGCTACATTAAATAGTTTTCCTGATACTATATATAAAACCGCTATTGGAAAAATAACCGATAAAGATTTTATAGCATAAAATAAAAGAATTATAAGAGAAGCTAGAAATAAATTTTTTGGTGCAAATTCTAATATGTTTTCAACTGTTATTTTATCTCTATTTAAAGCAGCAATAAATACAAAAACTCCCATTAAAATAAAAGGAAGATACTTAAAAATATTTTCTTTTATTAGCACTGATTTATTTTTTTTCTTTAATAATTCAGTTTCCTTTTTTTTAGCCTCAAAATTTACTTCTCTGTGATTGTTTTCGTATTCTTCTTTTATATCCATTTTTTTACTGCCTCTTTTTTCTAATCAAATTGAAAAAACAGCGAGCCTAGGCTGCGCTGAATCTTCTTTTAGATATTCATCTTGTATCCATCATATATCTATAATACTAATTGAAGCTTAAAAAAACAGTCTCACTTAATTAGCTTACTTCTGTTTTCCTACAAAAAATAATGCTATTGTTCCTGGCCCTGAGTGGCTTCCTATAACAGGTCCTATATTATTTATTATTATTTTCTTTGGATTAAATTTTTTCTCCACTAATTCTTTTACAAAAATAGCATCTTCCAGAGCATCTCCGTGGCCGATAAATATAAGCTGATCCTCCGTATCTACAGAAAACTCTTTCATTTTTAATATTAATTCTTTAAGTGATTTCTTTCTTCCTCTTACTTTTTTAACCGGAACTAACTTACCTTCGTTATTAACATGCATTACAGGTTTAATATCAAGAGCTGTTCCAACAGTAGCTGCCATCTTTGAGACTCTACCACCTCTTTCTAGATGTTTAAGATCATCTACAGTAAACCAGTGGCATAGTTTATCTCTATTTTCTAAAATCCACTCCTCAAGTTCAAATATATCAAGTCCCTCATTCTTTTTTGCTACAGCATTATAAACAAGAAGTCCTTCACCAAGAGATGCTGCTCTTGAATCTACGGAGATAATATTTCTATCTTTATATTTTTCTTTTAAATCATCTATTGCTATTAAAGATGAATTAAAAGTACTACTTAATGCTGAGGAAAAACAAATATAAAGAATGTCTAAACCTTTATCTAAAAACTCTTTAAAAAAATCTTCATATCTTACAGTGTTTATTTGACTTGTTGTAGATTTTCCGCCGTCTCTTAATTTATCATAAAAATCTTTAGCTGAAAGCTCTCTTTCATCTGAATAATTAAAGTAATCTTTTTCGTCCACTCTATATTCCATAGGAATAACATAAATCCCCAAATCCTCAATGATTTCAACTGGCAAATCCGATGTGCTTTCAGTAATAATTACATAATCTCTCATTTTTACACCTAACCTTTATAAATTTATAAATAATTGCATAATACATAATAATTATATTTTCTATTATAGCTGTATACTATATTAAATTCATTAGACAATATAGCGTAATGTCCAAATTTAAGACAATTTTTAACTATTGTCTATATATATATGACTATTTTTATACTATTATTGTATTATAAGTCAGTACTGAAAAGTTGAGGTAATGTAATACTATGGATAATAAGATAAATAAAGTGTTAGTAGAATCTGCAATAAAAAAAGGAATCTCAGACATCAAAGATGATCCTCAAAGAGGAATTAGGAATTTAATAGATTTAGGCGCATATTTTATTAAGGATAAATTTCAAAAAAATATATTAGATGTTTTTCACAAAATCTTTAATAATCCTAAAAGTCCCTACTTCGATATGTTCAAAAACCTAGTCCGTGATGTAGATGAGAAAATTTTAAAGACTTTTTCATTTAATTTAGGCTATAATAGTTTAACAAATGGTGCTAAAGTTATAAGAGAAAACAAAGAAATATATAAATGCTATATTCCTTGGATAATAAATTTTAATTTAAAAGATCAAAATGAGGATTCACTTAGGATTGATGATATAATAAAAATTGTAGATGAGGGAAAAACTCTTGGTATATACTCATATATGTTTTTTATAGATAAGGATATTGATTTTTTATTTCCACTTTTAGAAAAAGAAAAGGACTCTGCTTTTTTTCTTATGACTGAAAAAGATTCTATAAATAAAAAAGAACTAGATAAAATTAATTCTTTTAAAAATACTTACATATCCATTTCTATGGAATATAAGGATATTAAATCAGAGCTATTTAAAAACACATTGAACCTACTTAAGGGCTCCGGAGCACTACATGGAGTTCATTCTTACTATAATCATAAAAATGCAGCTATAATAGCTACAAATAGATGGAAACGAAATTTAAGAAAGCTAAATCTTAATTCTGCTTTTCTAATTGAATCTAATCCTAAGGACTATATAGCTAATGATAAGATTAAACACTTTACGGAGAAATCTAGGAAAAAAAAGAATTTTAAAACCTTTCTAGTTAATTACTTAAAAGATATAACTTTTATACAAAATAGTATTAGTAAAGATAAATCTTATCTTGAAATAGATAGTTTAGGTAATTTAAAAATAAGTTCAAATGCGAAAAGTAAAAATTTCAATCTAAAGACTAATTCTCTGATTGAAAGTCTAATGCTATCTATGAGTAATTTTCAACTATAGCTTTGCTGCTATATATTAAGTAAAATAATATTTTAATTAAGGAGGAAGATACCATAAAAAAACTCACTATATATATATTAATTATTCTAATGTCTTTTTCTTTAATATCCTGTGAAAAAGAAAATCTTGACTCAGAACTATTAATTAAAGTAAGTGATTCATCAAAGTTTACTGATGAAGAAATAGATGATGCTATAAATACTGTAATTGATAATTTTGTGTTTCCAGAATTTGATACAAATCAAATAATATATGACGAAGAAAAATCAGATATTTTTATTATAGAGTATCTAAGTCATGGTAAAGGATCAACTAAAGACATAGACCCAAGTAACATTATTGTGTTACTTTCTGATTTTGATGTTGAAACATCTGCAGAAAATCCTATTTTAAATGAGGATAAAGATATATCGGACTTTTCCTGGGTTTTAGTCAGAGAAGATAAAGCCGCTGAATGGAAAATTATGGATGAAATAAATTAAAAAATAGATAATCAGTTACTATAAAAATAGCTGATTATCTATTTTTTATTATTTTTGACAATATAATACGCAATTTCGTTTATACCATTTTTCATAAGCCTTATAAATTTCTCTGGTGGAAGATCCTTCTCATCTAGAAGCCACTTTGTTATTGAGCTTCTCGCTGCATTTGCAAAATATACTGTGAAAAACTCTTTGTTTTCCATTTCTTTAAATAAATCTTCTACATAAACAGCTATTACTGGCTCTATAATCTCTATAAAATAATCAGAAAATGAATTTTGCCCTTTAATCTCAAAAGCATTGATATAAAAAGTTTTGTTTTCATAAAGGTAAAAACAAACCCTCTCAAGTAGCTCTTGATTTCTTACTTTACCGTCAATTACCGTCATTACAAACTCAGTGTAAAAAATCCAATTTACAAGATCATATTTATCTTTAAAATGATAATAAAAACTTTTTCTGTTTAGCCTGCAGCTATCTGTAATTTCTTTTATGCTTATACTATCTACAGGCTTATTTTCCATAAGTTTTTTTATAGAATTAGCAAGAGCTATTTTAGTTGTGGAAATTTCAATCATTCTATCACCTTTAATTACATAGGACTATGAGTTATTAAATCTTATATCTTAACTTTAAAAGTTAAGATTAATTAAAATATACCGCTTCTTAATTAAGAAGCGGCATATTACTACTTTATCTCACATACTCTTCCAACTAGATTATTATCAAGCATAACTTTTATTCCATGAGGATGAGTTTTACTCTTCGTTAAAACTCTTTTAACTTTACCATAAGTAACCTTCCCACTCTTTTGATCTTTTTTTAAAACTACTCCAACTTCAAGACCTAGCTTTATATCATCTCTATTTTTACCTTCCATAATATCTCCTTTTAAAATTAATGCATTTTGAGCTTATTCCTAAAACTGCTAAATTCTAAGTCAGCTGCAATTCACTATAGCACTAAGTAATTTATAGAATTTATTTGCGCTTTTTTATAATTAATTAGAAAAAATTGTGCTTCTTTTTTTTATGTACTTTTTATAAACAATATAGATAAATGAGCCTATAAAAATTATAAAAGAAGCTATAAGGGAGGCCATTATATATTTATAATTACTATTGTACTTATTAGGATCTATATGATTTAGAAATATTGCGAGATAGGATACAGCTCCTGTTAACAAATATGAAATGCTTTTAAAATAAATACTCATAGATGAAATAATAATAAGTCCTAATAAAATTACTATAATTACAGTTAAATTCTCATTTAAAGAATTATCTAGCTTAAAAAATTTGTATACAGCCATTAAATTAGCTAGTAATGCAACATTTATCCAAGCAAAATAAATACTAAAAGGTATTTCTATAAAAAATCTATCTTTTATTGAGTTATAACTTTTCTTTATTTGAAGCATTATTAAAAATAAATATATATATATGAAAACCATAAATATAGTTGACAGTAAAATTAAATCATAGTGCCAAGCAAGTATCCATAATACATTAAATATATTTGAGATCATAAAATAACTAGACACTTTCTCAATATAATTATCATCCATCTCCGGCTCTTTGTTTCTGAGCTCTAGATACTGATATATTGTAAATAGTAGTAATAAGATATAAATTACTCCCCAAATAGCAAATATAAATCCAGCTGGTGTAAATAAAGATTCATATTTATCAGAAACTTCACTTGTTAGAACCCCATTTATAGGAAGGTAATTAGCTAGAAAATTAACTATAAGCACTATAATAAACGTAATTGCAGCAAGAAATTTCACTTTATAACCCTTGTTATGTATCATTTTAATTTATCCCCCAATTTATAACTCAAAATAGTATGATTTATATAAATATTTTTCATCATATTTTACAGAAAGTTTGTATAGAAAATTCTTAACTGTCTCTCCTTTTGTAAGTCCATTTTCATAGCTTTTTATCAGCCTAAAATAATTGTTTTTTTCTTTTTCTGTTGCTTTATTTTTAAAATATCCCCAAACATGATTTAGGGAATTTACATAATCTTTTGGACTTTCTTCAATTTCAAAGCTTTCTTCTATTATATTATAAAATTCTAAAGAAGGATAACTATTTTTATCTTTAAGAAGTTTTCTTAGTTCAAGGTAATTTTTATGAGATTTTTCAAGAATGCTGTATTTATACTTAGCCCAGTCCATCTCTAAATATTTTATATTTTCATCTTTTTCAAGTGTATTAATGCATTTAATTGCAGAAACATTTTTATCTTTTACTTCCAGCATAATATCTAAATCACTGCCCTTATTTTTCTCGTAAAAATTTTTAAAATTATTTAAATAAATAGTTTTAGAATGACCTCCAGGTTTTTTCATTGGATCTTGTATGGAGAAATGAACTTTTTGCCTTCCGTCTTCTTTTTTCCATGTTTTTCTCGCCATATTAATCCAGTAAAGATCATCTTTTTCTAAGAATGGTGGATTTATCCTACTATGAAGATTATCATAAAAATTACCTTGAACTAAGAAAACTTCTTAAAGATAAAAATAGTTATCCTTCTTTAGAATTTTATA
>JAAZDF010000198.1 GCA_012512905.1 Clostridium sp. | reverse complement strand
TATATTTTACAGCTAAAATAACTTTTCTCTAGGTAAATTATCTTGCCCATAAATTTAATTTCAACTTAAAGTTAAGTTAATAATTTTGTTGTATTATGGGTATATAATGTAACTATCTGAAATTATTTAAGTAATTGCGAAACTACTGATTAAAAGTGAATAAGATAAATATTAATCATGCAGAAATGAAATATTGTGTTAAAAGTAACTATATAGAATAAACAGAAAAGAGTGTGCATAAAAAAGAGCATAGGAAATAGAAGTATTTAACTTGCACTGAAAATAAATGTTTAATTTTATGCTTATGCAATTAGTGGCTTTATGCTTCTAATATATTCATGTTTATGAATTTTATCAGCTAAGACAACAGTAATAAGCTGTGTTATTCCGGAAAGCAGTAAATCAGCATGGAGAGTTTTTTCGTTTTGTGTTCTCCGATTTGCTACGCAGTAACTATCTTTAAACTGGTAGATAGCTTTTTCAACTACAGCCCTGATTTTATAGGTATTATCCCATTCTTCTGTTCCACGAAGGCTACCAGGATATGCACGAAGGTCTTTTTCTGGATACAGATGAATCATTCTACCACTGATAGAATCAGTACATGGATTATCACACTGGCAGACACGGTGATACTTACCATTATCTTTTTTCTGCCATCGTATTTTGGGACATACAAACTTGTAACGAGTAACGCCACTTCTGAGCTTAGAGGTACCTTCGTACTTCATTAGTAGCGAAGAATCATGGGGACAATAGGGGATTCCATCTTCATTAACTTCATAATCCTTGTTCTCTAATTTTGATCTTTGATTAAGTGGTATAAAAGCTTTTTCAAAATCTAATTCCTCAAAAAGAGATTTGTAGATTCCTACAGAGTCAAAAGCAGCATCGCCAAGAAAACACTTGGGTTTGATTAAAGGATGTTTATTGAAGAAATCAGTTAGAGTAGGGATAAGAAGCTTTGCATCATGCACTGATTTATCCTCATCAGGAGAATCTAGTTTCTTCTCAACAATAATTTCAGGGTGGTCATTAAAAAACTGTTTATTATAAAAATCAATACTTCTAACAATCCCAAGTCCGTTGGTAGTTAGACCAAATTTAAAAGCATAGCAAAAATGACCATTAATATAAAGTTGTTTAATTTCAGAGTTAGACTCAGCATGCGATGGCATAGAACCATAAGCAGCCTTGTAAGGGTCATAAGACTTATCAAAGCCCATATATTTAGCGTAAGATTTTAATTGTTTAATAATACGATTAGCAAATTTGGGATTATTTTCAGTAACAAAAGCTTCAATACCAGAAGAATCAAAGATAGTCATAGAAGCAAGTTCCTGATTAATATTTTGGCAAATAGGTTCAGTAACATCAACTAGATTATCAAAGACTAATTGTAAATCAGGTAAAAAATCTTGTTTAAAACGAGTGAATTTAGAAGCATCAGGAACTTTATTAAATCCACAGAAGTCTCTTAATTCACTTGAATATTTAAGAAAGTTAATTAGAAGAGTATCAGTAGGAATAGAAAAGATTCTCTGAATAATTAAAGCCCATAACATAGAATGAAGCTTGTATTTACGACTTCTTCCAGTAGGGGCATAAAAATGATTGTAAAAAGAAACAGGGATAAATTCTTCAAGGTTAATTACATCCTCAAGTAAAGAAAGAAATTTAGGTTTATCAGTATCAAAAAATGTAGTGCAATCAGAATAAATATCTGTCAAAGAAAGTTGTTTATATGGTATCATATTAATATAACTCCTTTCGGGTTTTGGTAGATTTTGTTTGTTGATACTTCAATTTTACCATAAATCAGTGAGGAGTTATATGTTTTTATTGGAGAATTATCCGCTATTAATGCGGGTTGTGGCGTTTCGCAAACGCCTAAATATAATTAACAAAAGCGAGGTGATATTTTGAATAAGATATTATTAATTGAAGACGAACCTTCTGTTTTAGAAGCGATTTCTGCTTATTTAGAAAAAGAAGGATATGAAGTATACACTGCTGAAAGAGGATATCAAGGACTTGAATATTTTAATAAAATTGATTTTGATCTTATTATCTTGGATTTGATGTTACCCGATATATCAGGCGAGGAAATATGTAAAATAATACGAAAAGAATCAAGTGCATATATTTTTATGCTTACTGCAAAATCAAGCTTAGAAGAAAGAATTAAGGGACTTGAAATAGGGGCAGATGAATATCTTGTGAAACCTTTTTCGCCAAGAGAAATAGTTGCAAGGGTTAATGCATTGTTTAGACGAATTAAAGATGACAATCAAAATGATAATATATCTGAATTTAATAACGGCTCTTTAGTTATAGATAGAGATAAGAGAGAGGTCAAGGTAAAAGGTGAACTTATACCTTTTACTCCTATTGAATTTGATATATTAGATGTTTTATCTTCCAATATAGGAATTGTACTTTCTAGAGATGTACTTATAGAAAGAGTTCTTGGAGATGATTTTGAAGGCGTTGATAGGACAATAGATGTTCACATAAAAAATATTAGAAAAAAAATAGAAGAAGATACAAAAAACCCTCAATATATTCTTACAGTATTTAAATTAGGTTATAAGTTTGGTGGTGGAGAATAATTGAAGTCAATAAAATATAGATTAACTATTACAATTTCAATTAGTGCTTTATTATCATTACTTATTGCATATATTGTAATAAATGTAACATTAAATACAAGATTTGATGCTTATTTACAAGTAAATCAGCAAAAAAGAGATGAAAGGATTATTTCTACATTTCGTGAAAACTATAGTAGAGATGATGTTTGGTATAAGACCACTGGAAAAGCTATTGAGAGAGAAGCGGAATCCTCAAAGTTCACTGTTTCACTTTTAGATTGGAATAGAACTTCTGTATGGCAGATGGATCCAGTTGCAATAGTTGAAAAAGAAAGGGAATCAAATGAGGATTCAACAATTAGTATGGACCAATACGTATCCTACGAATTACCCATAAAATCTGAAAATCAAATTATTGGATATGTTGTAATTGGCCAGTTTTCTCCTCTTACTATGTCAAGTGATGACGAAACATTTATAAATTCAATAACTGTAGGTATTTTAATTAGTGCCTTTATAGCAATATTTGTAATTATAATTATTGCATTAATAGTTGCGAGGCAGCTTTCAGATCCTATCGAAAAAATATCTAATACGGCCTATTCTCTTTCAACAGGTGACTTATCAGCTAGAGAGAGTATTGGAACAAATGTTATGGAAATAGAAACATTACGAAAAAGTATTAATGATTTAGGTGAAAAGCTAGAAAGGCAAGACATGTTAAGAAAAAGACTTGTTTCAGATGTCTCTCATGAGCTAAGAAACCCTCTTAATATTTTCCAAACAAATCTAGAGGCTATTATAGATGGAATATTGCCTGCATCACCTGAAAGACTTAAGTCTTTAAATGAAGAGGTTATAAGATTTGGAAAGCTAATTGACAATTTAAATATATTAAAGCAGTTTGAATCAGAAAGTATGGTAACTAAAATTGTTGTTTTAGATATGAAAAAACTCCTAATGGATGTTTATAATAATTTCCAAGCAATTGCTAGAGAAAAAAACATTAAAATAAAATATGATTATCCTAAGAAATCAGATATTTATATTCTTGGAGATAAACATTCAATTTATCAAGTTGTTACAAACTTGCTCCATAATGCTTTAAAATTTACACCCCGTAATGGTAGTGTAAGGCTAAGATTATCAAAAGATTATGAACACTGCTATATTAGAATAATTGATTCTGGTATAGGAATTCCTAAAGATGAGCTTCCCAATGTCTTTGAAAGATTTTATAGAGTTGATAAGTCTAGAGAAATCATTGATGGGAGTGGAATTGGTCTTACAATAGTTAAAAATTTCGTTAAAATTCATGGTGGAACAATTAAAGTAGAATCAGAAGTTGGGAAAGGAACAACATTTATCATTAAATTTGATTTATATGAAAGCTAAATATTAATTGTAAATAAAAATCCAAGCTCTAAAATTAAAGCTTGGATTTTTATTATTTTCACTATTTTTCTTTAATTTGACTATCTAACTGACTCATTACCATGCTTATCTGATCTCTTAATTGTATAATTTCTTCTTGATCAATAGGAAGACTACAGGCTATATTGTTAGGTATTTTCTCTGCTTCTGTCATTAAATCGCGGCCTTTGTCACTTAAATAAATTATAAGATTTCTCTCATCTTTTTTATCTCGTGTCCTTATAATATTACCTTCTTTTTCTAATTTTTTTAAAAGTGGTGTTAATGTACCTGAATCAAGTTTTAATTTTCCACCTAATTTTTTTAGAGATATACCATCTTCTTCCCAAAGTACTATCATAACTAGATATTGTGTGTAAGTGAGTCCAAGTGGTTCTAAGTAAGGTCTATATATTTTTGTTATTTCGCGCGAAAATGCATAAACTGCAAAACATAATTGATTGTCTAATTTTAATTCGTCTTTCATATTTTAACCTCGCTATTATATATTGTATTCAATTAAATTGTATCATGATAATTAAGTTTTATCAATAATAACAAGTTTTATGGCTGTATCAATTTATGGTAAGGATTCAACAAAATATTTTATCAAGTAAAATTATTTTTATGTTGACTCTAATCTTTACTGATGATATACTAGAACGCGTAGGTTAGATTTACATCAAAGGGGTATAGTTCAATTGGTAGAGCAACGGTCTCCAAAACCGTAAGTGTGGGTTCAAGTCCTGCTACCCCTGCCACCAAGATACGATTTATACATTTTGTATAAATCGTATTTTTTTGTTAATATAATATAAGAATACAATTAATTTAAAGAGGAATAATATGATAATAAATACACATAATGTAAAAGAAACTATACAGCTTGCTGAAAACATAAGTAAATATCTAAAAAAAGGCGATGTTCTATGTCTCACTGGAGATTTAGGAACAGGGAAAACTCATTTTTCCAAGGGTATTGCTAAAGGCCTTAAAGTAGATGAAAATATAACATCACCCACTTTTACAATCGTTAATGAATATAGGTCAGGAATCTTGCCTTTATTTCATTTTGATGTTTATAGGGTAAATGATACTAATGAAATTTTAGATATCGGTTTTGATGAATATATTTATGGTGACGGAGTAACTTTAATAGAATGGGCCAATTTAATTGAGGAAATACTTCCGGATAATTTTTTACATATCAAGATTGAAAAAACAGATCATGAAAATGAAAGAAAGTTTACCCTAACCCCTTTTGGCATGGGTTATGATTATATTAAGGATGTGGAAATATAAATGTATATTCTAAGTATAGATACTTCTTCAAATAATTGCTCAGTAGCTATTTTAAAAGATTTTAATCTTTTAGCAGAAGTTAATATAAACTATAAACTACAGCATTCAGAGCAGCTTATGCCCATAATAGAAAATTTACTTGAAAGTCTGGATTTAAAGCCTTCAAGTTTAGATAATTTATGCCTTTCTATTGGTCCAGGTTCCTTTACTGGTCTTAGAATAGGATTATCTCTTATTAAGGGAATGGCTCTAGCTTTAAACATTCCTATCTATGCTGCCAATAGTCTGGAAACTTTATCCTACGCTTTTTTAGGAACAAGCTACTACATACTTCCTATGATAGATGCCCTGCGTGGTGGCTATTATAACGCTATTTATAAATTTAATAATAACAAACTAGAAATAGTGAAAAAACCTGATATAAATACTATTTCGGAAATAGAAAAAAATATACAAGATCTTGATACTAAAGTTATAATTGTTGGCGATATACTTGATAAAGAAGAGTCTGAGGGTTTTAAACCACTAGATAAAATTATATTAGCCAATGAGAATAATTCTATTCCTAGAGCGCTTAATATACCTTATCTATTAAGAGATAGGATATTAAAAAAAGATTTTGATGATATAAATAGCTTAACTCCTCTTTATATGAGAAGAAGCCAGGCTGAAAATCAATATCTTAAAAAGAAAGGTTTACTAAAATAAATGGACAATATAACTATATGCAAGATGCAAGAAGTCCATGTAGAAGATGTTTATAAAATAAGTAAAGATTCTTTTCCCATGCCATGGAGCAAAGAAGAACTTATTAAAGAAGTCTATAGGAATAAATCCTGTAATCTAGTAGCCTTAAAAGATAATAAAGTTATTGGATTTGTTCAGTCATGGTTTTTTATAGATGAGGCTGATATAATAAATATCGCTGTCAATAAAAAGTTTAGAAACAATAAAATAGGACATAAGCTACTTATTGCAGTTCTTGAGAATTTAAAGAAATCTAATATAGATACCGTATTTTTAGAAGTTAGAATTTCAAATCATCAGGCTGAAAAACTTTATAAAAGTGTTGGTTTCAAGGTTTTATACATAAGAGAAAATTATTATATGGATGGAGAAGATGCATATTTAATGGTCTTGGATATAAAAAATAAAAATTTTTAAACAAAAAAGGTTAGAACCATAATATTAGGTCCTAACCTTTTTTCTATTTAATTTTTAATTTATAAATATATTTTTTATATTCTACTTTCTTTCTGCCTTAAACTATTTTTTTTTGACCTAAAGCCCGATTCCTTATCTATTAGAAATGAAACTTTACTGTAAAAGAAAATTCCTGTAACTGATAGTAAACTACCCTTTATTAAATTAAACATTGGAATTCCATAAGTAATATATTTTCTATAAAGCTCTGCTTCAAGTCCACCAGGAAATAAAAGAGGAACTAATACATAAACATTAATAAGAACTGCAACAGGTATCATAGCAATTGTCCCTAGTATTACTCCTATGATAGCTGATTTTTTTGTTCTTTGCCTCATAAAAGTTAGTGAAGCAACAAAAACGAAAGTTCCTACTATTGCAAAGTTTGCAATCTGTCCTACTCCACCAGTAGAACTTCCTTTTATTGTAAACACTAAAAAGTTTTTAAAAAATTCTACTCCTAAAGCTGGAATAGGTCCAAATGCGAATCCAGTTAATAGAACTGGAACTGCACTTAAGTCTACTTTAAGCCATGGAAATGCTGGCATAACCGGAAGTTCGAAATAAGTTAGAATAAACCCAATAGTAAGAAGTAATGCTGATTTAACAAGGATATTTGTTTTTTTAGATACATTTGTCATTTTTTTCCTCCTAAAGATTTTATCTTCAGAAGATTGTTTAAATTAAAAAAGCCTTGATTTACATTAAATCAAGGCGCATCTTAAAACAATCATTCTTCTTTCATCCAGACTTTATACTGTCGGCTTTGGATTTTCACCAAATCAACCTTTCGGCTCGCGGGCTTTACCGCCGGTGGGGAATTTCGCCCCGCCCTGAAGATATTATTAAATTATATTTACATAATACCATGATGTTATATATCTGTCAAACATTATAAATTTTGAGAATCAAATTTTAATATTTATAGATTTTTCATAGATAAGCTGATTCTATTTCTTTTTTTATCTATGGAAAGAACTGATACTTCCACTATATCTCCAGCCTTTACAACATCTGCTGGGTTTTTAACATAAGAATCCGATAATTCACTTATATGAACTAATCCATCTTGGTGAACTCCTATATCAACAAAAGCTCCAAAGTCTGCTACGTTTCTTACAGTGCCATTTAAAATCATACCCTCTTCTAAGTCATCTATTTCCATTATACCTTTTTTTAATAAAGGAAGTGGAAGATCTTCTCTTGGATCTCTTCCTGGTTTTTCAAGTTCTTTTAATATATCTATAATAGTTGGTTTACCAAGATTTGTAATTTCTATAAGTTTATTTATGCCATATTCCATAGCTTTTTTTTCTATGCCCTGTAAGTCTTTTGGTTTTAAATCTTTAATATCATAACCCAACTCTTTTAATATTATTTTTGTTTCCTTATAAGATTCAGGATGTACTGAAGACCTATCTAGGATCTCATCACTTTCATTAATTCTTAAAAATCCAGCACACTGCTCAAAAGCTTTAGGTCCAAGTCTTTTAACATCTTTAAGTTCTTTTCTTGAGGTAAATTTACCTATCTCTTCCCTATGTTTTACAATATTTGTTGCAAGACCTTGACTAACACCTGATACGTATGATAAAAGAGCTGGAGTGGATACATTTAGATCAACACCCACAGTATTAACTGTTCCTTCTACAACACCTTTTAGTGAGTCATCTAATTTAATTTTTTTAATATCATGTTGGTATTGTCCAATTCCGATAGATTTTGGATCTATTTTTACAAGTTCAGCTAGTGGATCCTGAAGTCTTCTTGCAATAGAAATAGCCCCTCTAATTGTTACATCGATATCTGGGTACTCTTCATTTGCTAATTTAGAAGCACTGTAAACAGATGCACCTGCTTCGTTTGTTATTACATATGCAGCATCAATACCTTCTTTTTTAAGTTCCTCTAGAAGTTCACCAATTATTAATTCTGATTCTCTTGATGCTGTTCCATTCCCTATAGAAATAATATCTACTTTATATTTTTTTATTAATTTCTTTAAAACTTTTTTTGTACCTATTACATCACTCTTTGGTTTTGTAGGATATACTGTAGCACTATCTAGAAATTTACCTGTTTCATCTAAAATAGCAACTTTACATCCTGTTCGATATCCAGGATCAAATCCCATAACAGTATAACCTCTAAGTGGAGCCTGCATAAGTATAGATTCTAAATTTGTTTTAAATACTTCAATTGACTGGTCCTCAGCTTTCTCTGTTAGAGCATTTCTAAGTTCTCTCTCAAGTGAAGGCCTTATAAGTCTTTTATAAGAATCCAAAAGAGCTTCTGATATGATTTCATTATTTTCTTTTATCTCAACTTTATACTTGTTATTAAGATAATTAACTGCCCTATCATCATCACTTTTTATAGAAACTTTGAGTATTTTTTCTTTTTCTCCTCTATTTATTGCAAGGATCCTATGACTTGGCATTAAAACAGCCCTCTCATTATAATCATAATACATCTCATAGGGAGTATTATCACCTTCACCTAATGTTTCAATCACTGCACTTTTAACCATAAGAGATCTCAAATATCCTCTTATATCAGCTCTTTCTGATGCCATTTCAGCTATAATATCCTTTGCATAAGAAATTGCTTCTTCTACATCAGTTACCTCTTCAGATATAAATTCCTTTGCTTTATCATAAGGATTAGGCTGGCCACTTAATATATATTCTGCAAGGGGTTCAAGCCCCTTTTCTTTAGCATCTGTTCCTCTAGTTCTTCTTTTAGGTCTAAATGGCATATAAATATCATCGAGCCTAGTTTGAGTTTCTGCTTTATTTATATCTTTTAAAATTTCATCTGTAAGATTTCCCTGCTCTTTTAAAATCCTTATTATATCATCTTTTTTTTCATTTAAAGACCTTAAGTAATCAAGTCTATCTTTTAAATTTCTAAGGTTTTCATCTGTCATTGATCCAGTTAATTCTTTTCTATATCTTGCTATAAAAGGAATTGTAGCTCCCTCATCAATAAGACTTACAGCACCTCTTACATCAGAAGCTTCTAGTTGTAATTCCTTTGCAATCAAATTAATATTATCCATTCCTACTCCTTAATTTTAATTATTCTGTTTTAAATACTCATTAATAAAAATATCAATATCTCCATCCATTACAGCAGTTACATTACTATTTTCTGCACCCGTTCGGTGATCTTTTACAAGGCTATAGGGATTAAAGGTATAACTCCTAATTTGACTGCCCCAGCCAACATTCTTTTGCTCTCCTGATATATCTTTTACTAGTTTTTTTTCTTTTTCATATTCAAGGTCCAAAAGTTTAGACTTTAAAACACTCATGGCTGTTTCTTTATTTTGATGCTGACTTCTTTCATTTTGACAAGATACAACAATTCCTGTTTCTAGGTGAGTTATTCTAACAGCACTATCTGTAACGTTAACATGCTGTCCACCTGCCCCACTTGACCTATATGTATCAATTCTTATGTCCTCATCTTTTATTTCTATTTCATCATTATCATTTTCTATTAGGGGTATTGGCTCAACTGAAGCAAAACTTGTTTGTCTTTTGCCACTAGCATTGAAAGGAGATATCCTAACCAATCTATGGATACCTTTTTCGCTTTTTAAAAACCCATATGCATATCTCCCTGAAATCTTTAAAGTAGCTTCCCTTATACCAGCTTCTTCACCCTCACCTAAGCTTATAACTTCAACAGAAAAGCCTTTTTTATCTGCCCACCTTTTATATAATCTAAGAAGCATCTCAGTCCAATCCATAGCATCGGTACCACCAACACCACTTTTCAAGGTTAAAAAGGCATCATTTTCATCATATTTACCCGAGAAAAGAGTCTTAATTTCAAGCAGATTAATTTCATCATAAAGATTTTTTATTTCCGAGCCAACTTCATCTAAAAGGCTATCATCATCTTTAGATATAGTAAATATCTCTTTCAAATACTCAGTTTTTTCTGAGATAGCTTTAAGTTCATCTATTTCATCAGAAATTTCTTTTTCTCTTTTTGTTATTTCCTTTGCCTTTAAATTATCTTCCCAAAAATCTACTTGTTGCATTTTATAAACTAGTTCATCTCTAGTTTTCTTTAATGATTCAATGTCAAAGAGACTCCTTAATCTTATTATATTTTTCTTCTATTGCATATAGCATGTCATTGATATCTTTTAAATTTATCATTTTATAATACCTCTTTTTCATTTTAAAATTTTAAAGGCTTGGATATCCAAGCCTTTAAATTTATTAAACTAATGCTCCATGGCAATTTTTATATTTTTTGCCACTTCCACACGGGCATGGATCATTTCTACCTATTTTTTCACCTTTAACTATTGGTTTTTGTTTTGGTGAATCGTCTGACTTTCTGCTAGTTGATGTTTCTTTTGCAACTTGTTTTCTCTCTAAACTTTCATTAGTTCTTATTTTTACATTCATAACATATTTAACAGTATCTGCATTTATAGATTGTATCATCTCATCAAACATTTCTGATCCTTCAAACTGATATGCTTGAACTGGATCTTGCTGTTTATATGCTCTAAGACCTATACCTCTTTTTAAATGATCCATATTATTAATATGTTCCATCCACTTAGTATCAACAACTCTTAAAAGTATTATTCTCTCTGCTTCTCTCATTTCTTCGCCAAGTTCTTCTTCTTTTCTTTCATGAACTTCTATACCAGATTCAAATATCTTTTCTTTAATTTCATCATTAGTTAATTCTATTAAATCTGCTACTTTAAATTCACCTTGTGGAAGAAAACTTGCCTCTAAATATGTAAGCAATGTTTTTATACTATCTTCTTTGTCATTTTCAGTATTCAAATGAACATCTACTGCATTACTTATAACACTTCTCATCATTGCTCTAATATTATCTTTTAAATCTATTCCTTCAAGGACCATTCTTCTTTGATTATAGATAACTTCTCTTTGTTTATTCATAACATCGTCATATCCAAGAAGGGTTTTTCTAGTATCGAAGTTATTACCCTCTACTTTTTTCTGAGCACTTTCAATAGATCTAGTTACCATCTTAGATTCTATCGCTTCATCTCCAAGCCCTGATTTTTCAATCATTCCAGATATTCTTTCAGATCCAAATATTCTCATTAAATCATCATCTAAAGAAATATAAAATCTAGACTCTCCTGGATCTCCCTGTCTACCTGCTCTACCTCTAAGCTGATTATCTATACGTCTAGATTCGTGCCTCTCTGTACCTATTATCTTAAGTCCACCGGCTTCTATAACGCCTTCACCAAGCTTTATATCCGTACCTCTTCCTGCCATATTTGTCGCTATAGTAATAGATCCTGCTTCTCCAGCATCTTTTACTATCTCAGCTTCCTTATCATGAAATTTAGCATTTAAAACGCTATGAGGAACTCCGTTTCTTTTTAGCAACTTTGATAAGTGTTCAGAATTTTCTATAGATGTTGTTCCAACAAGAACAGGCTGTCTTTTTTCAAAAGATTCTTTAATATCAAGAACTATGGCCTTATCTTTAGCTGCTTCATTTCCATAAACAAGATCTGGAAAATCTGTTCTTCTTATAGGCTCATTGGTCGGTATTGCAATAACGTCAAGTCCATAAGTATGCCTAAACTCTTCTTCCTCAGTTAATGCTGTACCTGTCATTCCTGATAACTTATTATACATTCGGAAATAATTTTGATATGTAATAGTTGCAAGAGTTTTTGACTCTCTTTCAACTTTAACTTTTTCTTTAGCTTCAATTGCCTGATGAAGTCCGTCTGAATAACGCCTTCCTTCCATAAGTCTTCCTGTAAATTCATCTACAATAAGAACTTCTCCATCTTTGACCATATAGTCTTTATCTAATTTAAATAAGTAATTTGCTTTTAAAGCTTGAGTCACATGATGCTGAATTTCCATATTACTAGGATCAGCATAGTTATCTAAATTAAAATTCTTTTCAGCTTTTGCTACACCTGCTTCTGTAAGTACAACTGATTTTGCTTTTTCATCCACGGTAAAATCTTCATCTTTTCTTAAAATACTCACAAAATAATCTGCAACATTATAGAATTCAGTAGATTTATCTCCTTGTCCAGATATAATAAGAGGTGTTCTAGCTTCGTCAACAAGTATAGAATCAACCTCGTCGACAATGGCAAAATTTAACTCTTTTTGAACCATTCTATCTTTGTAAACAACCATATTATCTCTTAAGTAATCAAATCCAAATTCATTATTAGTTCCATAGGTTATATCACTTTCATATGCGGCTTTTCTCTCTTCTCTAGTAATTCCATGAATTATAACACCACAAGTAAGTCCTAAAAATTCATAAATCTGTCCCATCCAATCTCTATCTCTTTGAGCTAGATAGTCATTGACTGTAACTATATGAACACCTTTTCCCGTTAAACCGTTTAGGTACGAAGGAAGAGTTGCAACAAGGGTTTTTCCTTCTCCTGTTTTCATCTCTGCTATTCTTCCTTGATGTAATATTATTCCTCCAATTAATTGAACTCTAAAGTGCTTCATTCCAAGAACACGTACAGATGCTTCTCTTACTGTAGCAAATGCTTCTGGAAGTATGTCATCTAGTGTTTCACCCTTTTCTATTCTTTCTTTGAATTCTACAGTTTTAGCTTTAAGCTCATCATCAGTTAGCTTTTGATAAGATTCATCTAATGCTTCAATTTTATCCACAATAGGTATAACTTTCTTAACTTCTCTATCACTATAGGTTCCAAATATTTTATCAAATAATCCCATTTTTTCAACTCCATATTTTATTAATCTCTACTATTATATCTTAACTCAAAATAATTAAAACAATCTAAAATTATATTAAAAATAACCGTAATTCCACAAATAAGATTATAACACTTATCTATCAGCTATATCAACACTAAAAACTTCACCTGAGTATTTTCTAATTCCATAAAAAAAGCTGTACAATTAAGTACAGCTTTAAAAAATTAATTTAATTAAAAATCTTCTCTTTCAATTAAACCATAATTACCGTCTTTTCTCTTATAAACAACTTTCATCTCTGAATCTACATCGTCAAAAACAAAAAAATTATGTCCTAGCAGTTCCATCTGTAGAACAGCTTCTTCTTCTGACATTGGCTTCATTGATATTTTTTTTGTTCTAACAATTCGAGGCTCTTCATCTTCTTTTTCTTTCTGTATATTTCTATTTAAATCTTCAAATGCGTCTGGATTAAATCTTACAGAATCGCTGCCATGTTTTCTTTCGATTTTTGTTTTATATTTTCTTATCTGTCTTTCTAATTTATCCCTTACTAAATCTATTGATTTATACATATCTCCACTTGATTCTTCTGCTCTTAAAAGAACTGCACCGAATGGAATTGTTACCTCAACTGTGTGACTATGTTTCGTAACACTAAGGGTTGCCCTAGCTTCCACAGTTTCATTAAAGTATTTATCTAATCTATTTAGCTTGGATTCTACAGCCTCCTTTAATCCTTCTGTAAGATCAATGTTTCTCGCATAAATATATACTTTCATAATATTTTGCCTCCTTGATGTTATATTTCTATTACCTTTATTTTAAGCCATAAATCTTCATATTACAAGGATAATCAAACTAGTTAACAAAATTTTCACTCAATTGATTTCTTTATATTTTTTCGTTTTTCCAACTAATATCAACTACAAGTGTATTCCGTTGTCCCTCTTTAATATCCACCTTATACCCATAAGATTTTAAAATATCTTCCAAGATTTTTCTTTCTTCATAATTTATATCTTCACTGTTAAAAAAGAATATTTCACTGTTTTTGCCAAGATAACTTCTATTTACTACTCTTTTTCTTATTTTATTTACAATGCGCTTTATATTTTCAGCTATATCTTGGTCGCTATATTCTTTTACTGTAATTTCCAGTGTTTTATCATAATATTTTTCAGGAAGATTTTTCATAATTTTTTTAAGTTCTCTACCTTCTATCTTTTCTTTATACATATTACCTCCCCAATAACATAAAAAATATAACAATTTATTTATTTTATATAACTACTTTGCATCATTGATTATTGCTACTGATGAAGAAGCTCCTATCCTTGTTGCTCCACTTTCTATCATGGTTATTGCATCCATGTAGGTCCTAATTCCTCCAGATGCTTTAATACCCATTTTATCTCCTACAGTTTTTTTCATAAGTTTGATATCTTCTTTTGTTGCTCCTGACTTTGCAAATCCTGTTGATGTTTTAACAAAATCTGCTCCTGCTAACGATGCAAGTTCACATGCTTTAATGATTTCTTCTTTCGTAAGTAAAGAAGTTTCTACAATAGCTTTCACAAGTTTATCACCAGCTGCTAAAACAACTGACTCAATATCTTCTCTAACATATTCATAGTCTTTATCCTTTAACTTACCAATATTTATAACCATATCTATCTCTTCTGCTCCAAGGAATATAGCTTCTTTAGTTTCAAAGCTCTTGGATTCGCTAGTAATTTGTCCTAGTGGAAAACCTATAACAGTACAGACTTTTACACTTGTTCCATCCAAAAGTTTTTTAGAATCTACAACATTTGATGGATTTACACATACACTATAAAATTTATTTTCTTTAGCTTCGCTACATAGTTTAACCAATTCTTCTCTTGTTGTATCAGCTTTTAGAAGTGTATGATCAATATAATTAGCAATATCCTTTTTTTTCATAACATAACCTCCATTTATATATTAATTCTAACATAATTTACATTATAAGATAATCAATTAAGGCTAATATCTAAACATCTATTAAAAACAATCTTTTTCTATGTTATAATATACATTAGAAATTATATTTATAAAAAGGAGTTTTTATTATGGGTTTTAAAGATAAATTACAAAAATACTATGCCGAAGGTTATATGGAGAGATACGGTGACAGAATTACTCAAGAATATGGGACTGTTCTTTCTGTTAAAATCGAAGAAAAAAGTTACCTTTGGATTTTTAATAAACTTACAGCAACAATTGTATTGAAGCCAGATGGTTCTAGGCATATAGTTAGAGCAAAATATAAGGCTAGACGGTGGTTCAAAAAACCTAATTTCCTTAAACTTTCTCAAGGAAATACTGTTTTGCTTCAGGGATTAAAAGGTAAAGAAGGTAAAGAGAATAGGGATATTATCGAAATAAAAAATATTCGTAATGTGACAACCAAAAAAGATTTATTTAAAGTTGATGCACCTATGCCAAAGAAACAAGTACAATATAAACGTAAATAGAATTAGTCTGTGGCCCTAAGCTACAGACTAATTTTAAAATAAAAGGAGGTAAAATTTTGAACGATGTAGTATATATAACAGGACATAAAAACCCTGACTCAGATTCAATTTGTGCAGCAATTGCTTATGCAGAATTCAAAAATAAAAATAGTGATAAAGAATATATACCTGTAAGACTTGGTGAACTAAATAGAGAAACGTCTTTTATTTTATCTTATTTTGGAATAGAATCACCAAAGTTTATAGATAATGTAAAACTTCAAGTTAACGACCTAAATATTGATAGAATAACCCCTGTTTCATCAGAGGTTACTTTGAAAATGGCTTGGAATATTATGAAAGTAAATGATGTTAAAAGTTTACCTGTTGTGGATAAAGACGAAAATTTAAGTGGGATGTTGTCGGTTTCTAATCTTACAGAAAGTTATATGAATATCTGGGATAATATGATCCTTGGTAAATCAAAAGTAACAACAGATAACCTGGTGGATACTCTTACAGGTGAAACTATTCATGTAGATGCAAATAGAAGACATTTTTATGGTAAAATTACTGCCTTATCAGCTAATCCTGAAGTATTAAAAAAATCTCTAGAAGAAGGAGATATTGTAATAACAGGAGAGCAAAAAGATTTTTTTGATATAGCAATAAAAAATAAAGTGGCTTTAATAATTATAACTAATAATGGTAATATGGATGATGTTACCTTGGAGAAAGCTAAAAGTAAAAATATAACTGTAATAAAAACTCCATATGATACTTATACTGCTTGCCGACTAATTTCTCAGGCAGTACCTATCAAACATGTTCTTGGAGATGATAAACTTATTTATTTTTCATCTGATGATTACATTGATGATATAAAGGGAATTATGGCTGAAACAAGATATAGAAGTTATCCAGTTGTAGGAGAACAAAGCAAAGTAATAGGTACAATTTCTAGATTCCATTTAATTTCCGGAAAAAGAAAAGAAGTTATTTTAGTAGATCATAACGAGAAAAATCAATCTGTTAATGGTTTAGAGCAAGCAGATATTTTAGAAATTATAGACCATCACAGAGTAGCAGATGTTGCAACGACTAATCCTATTTATTTTAGAAATGAGCCTGTGGGTAGTACATCTACTATAATAGCAAACATTTTCTTTGAAAATGGTATTAGACCAACAAAACATACAGCAGGTCTTCTTGCAGCAGCTATTATCTCAGATACACTTTTGTTTAAATCCCCAACTTCGACTACAATAGATAAAGTTACTTTATCTAGATTATCACAAATAGCTAGTTTAGATGTTGAAGAGTTCGCTTTTCAAATGTTTAAATATGGAACTTCTTTATCAGATAAAACTCCAGAAGAAATTTTATATCAAGATTTCAAAGAATTTACATATGAAAACAGAAAAATAGGGGTATCACAAGTATATACAATGGATGCAGAAGCCCTGGATGAACTAAAAAATACGCTTATAGATTCTATGGAAAAAATGTCTCAAAGAGAAGAGTATTTTCTACAAGTACTTATAGTTACAGATATATATAAAGAGGGATCTGAACTTATTGTTGTAGGCAAACAAAAAGAGCTAGTAGAAAAAGCTTTTGATGTTAAATTAAAAGATAACTCTGCTTATATTCCAGGAATATTGTCCAGGAAAAAACAAGTAATACCACCTCTTTCTAATGTAATTAATAGAAGTTAATAATTATTTTAAAATTGTTTTTAAAAATCTAATTTTATGTTACAATAGAAACGATTATTAACATTGGAGGAGAAAAATGACAAATAAAGACTGCGAATGCAATCATAATGATGATACAAATAATGAACATTGTAATGGTGAAGGAAAGCATGATGGATGTGGATGTGGATGTGGACATGATCATGATCATGACCACGATCACGAAGCTGTTGTAACTTTTGAAAACGAAGATGGAACAACTGAAGATCATCCAATTATAGATGAATTTGAGTATAATGATAATACTTATTTATTAATCTTGAATGATGATCAATCTGTAACTCCATTAAGAGTTGTAGGTGAAGAAGGAAATCTTGATTTTCTTGAGGAAGATGAGTTTAATGAAGTCTCAAAAGCATATTCTACTTTAGAAGAAGATGACCTTGAAATATCAGAAGAATAATTTTTATAAAGTCGTCTTTAATAAAGGCGGCTTTATATTTTTATAGGGGGTTTTACTATGAAACTTGCAATTTTTGACGTTGACTATACACTTACAAAAAAGGAAACACTTTTGGAATTTTATAAGTTTTTGTTAACAAGGAATAAAAAAACTATAACCCATATACCAGTAGCTATTTTAAGTGGCTTTTTATATCTTATAAAGATAAATGATGAGAAGGCAACAAAAGAACTTTTTTTGAAATTTTTAAAAGGAAAAACAAAAAATGAACTAAACTCATTAGCTGATGACTTTTTTAACTTGAAAATAAAAAACATGTTATACAAAGATGGAATTAATAAAGTAAAAGATTTTGAAAAATCTGGTTATACAATTGTATTAACTTCAGCTTCGCCTGAATTATATATTAATAAATTCAAAAATATACTCAATGTCGATTATATTTTTGGAACAGAATTAGAATTTAAAGATAATATTTATACAGGAAATATAAAAGGACTTAATAATAAGGGTTTTGAGAAAATAAATAGATTGCTTCCTTTGCTAGAAAAAAATGATGTAGATTTAAAAAATTCATATATGTTTTCAGATTCTATGGCTGATAAACCTCTACTTGAGCTTGTTGGCAATCCATACCTTGTTAATTATAGAAAAGAAAATCCCGAATATCCTGTTTTAAAGTGGAAGTAAATATAAAGAGAATAGTAGCAAAATTTTATTAAGGAGATATTGCTTAAATCTTTCCTATTAGATAAATTTATAAGCACTTTCTAAACTTAACACTAAATAAAAGCACATAAAAAATAAATAGTCTTATAGAAATTAAATTTCTATAAGACTATTTATTTTAGTGCAATTTTTTAAATAAACTCTTCATCTTCCTCTAAATATTCAGGTTCGATTAGATCATCACTAATAAAATCTCCATATTCATCAATGAACATATCTAGCTCTTCTTGATTATCTCTCACAGCTTTATAAATTAAAGCACCTGCAGCCATTGAAACCGCGGAAACTAAAATTAATTTGACACATTTCATACTTTCATCTCTCCTTATCTCGATTTACATTATTATAACATAATAATGTAAATGTTCACCTAAAAACTTAAAGACAATAATGTTAATATATTAATTTTTTTTGAACTTTTCATTTCTTTAAATAAAATTTAAATCTCTGTGGTACTATGATTTTGAGGTGAAGAAATGGAGCTAATATTCCTAATAAAAAACCCGTCTTATATTGCTAATCAACTAAAAACCTCGAATTTTAAAAAATTTATATTTTTGAATACTTTGTCTGATTTAGATAAAAATAACTTAAGTTCAGACACTATCTTTATATTGGATTTTTCTAAAGTATTAAATTTTTCAAAAAAAGAAAATTTAATGCTAAATACAATAATCGATTTAAATCATACATTAGTTTATGTATATGATGCCAAACATAATTTTAATATCAAAGATTATAAGACAAGTTCAAATATTAAGTTCTTGAACAAAAGCTTTTTAAAACATAATAATTTTTTGGAGATACTTACAAAGTTTTTATTTAAGAAAAGCGATATTTATATTTATAATAATTTAAAGCTAAATTTTAATGATAAAGCTTTGTTTATAAATAACTCAGAAATTAATTTAACTACTTTAGAATATGAACTATTAGAATATTTTATTTTACATAAAAATAAAGTTTTATGTAGAAAAACCTTGATTAAAGAAGTTTGGGGATACTCATTTTTAGGTAGCTCCAGAACAATTGACACGCATATTAAATCTCTAAGGAAAAAAATATATCCCTATAGAAACTTGATAAAAACTGTATGGGGTAAAGGCTATGTATTCAAAGATTAAATGCCTTTAATTAATTTGATACCTATTTAATAAAATATATTTCTT
>JAAZDF010000197.1 GCA_012512905.1 Clostridium sp. | reverse complement strand
CTATTCTAAAAGTGGAAGGGACAATGATAAGACCAACAGGACCAGGCCTACATTTGTTTATATTATCACTTGTTATTCTGTTAATTGGCATAAGTAAATATCAAGCAGATCCAGAAAACAATAAAAACAAAGCTGAAAATAAATTATTATAAGCAAGTAGATTAAATTAAAGGAGAATTATATGAAGGAAAAATTCGGAAAATTAAGTATAGGCGGTAAGCTTATTATAATATCGGTATTTATAGCTATAATATCACTACCATTTAATTGGGTTAATTTAGAGGGTATGAGTATAGCTGGATATAGTCAAAGAGCCTATATAGTTTTACTTTTATTTTTATATCCCCTTTATATAGTCATATCTAATAAGGAGATGGATAATTTTATAGCTTATATATTTGCGATTTTTGCAAATGTAGTTGGTATGGCATATATAAGAATAATTAGTACAACATTTCTGGAAACAGAATTTATTTCCTATGGACTTGGTATATATATTTATTTAGCATCAACTTTTTTGTTATTATTTGGAGTTTTTAAATATAAAAAAGTTTAATAAGAATATTCTTATAAGTTTATGATGTAATTAAGCTATGAAAGTAGTTGTTAATAACTATAAAGGCAAGGTGAATAAGTTAAAATGTTGAATTTTTTAGGAACAGGATCTGCATTTAGTCCAGAGCTTGGAAATACAAGTGCATATTTTATAAAAGAAAAAGGTTTATATTTAATTGACTGTGGAGGTTTAGTATTTAAAGAATTAATAAAGACTATAGATCTTAAGCAGATTAAACAAATTAATATTTTTATTACCCATAGTCACTCTGATCATGTAGGAAGTTTAGGCACGTTAATATCATATATCAACAATAGATATGACATTGAAATTAATATATACCATGGCGGAATAAAACTACTTGAGTATTTAGATTTGATAGGTATATCAAGAGATTATTATAACTTATCAGAGCTTAATAAAGTGGAAATAAACAAAGTGGATTTTGAGTTTATAAAAACTTTGCATTCTGAAAGAATAGAATGTTTCGGCTTAAAGATAAAGTCTAAAGATAAGGCTATTTATTATAGCGGAGATTCTAGTATCATACCAGAAGGTATATATTCTGATTTTTTAAATAATAAAGTAGATACTTTATATCAAGATGTAACCTTAATAGAAGAAAATGAATCACATTTAAGTCTTAATAAGCTAATAAAATTAATTCCTGAAAATATGAGAGATAAAGTAGTGTGTATGCATTTAAATGAAAATTCTAAAGAAGAAATAGAAAAATATGGGTTTAATATAGCAAAAAAGATGTAGAAGGTAAAAATTCTACATCTTTTTTGTTCTTTGTTTTTATTTGTGATTAGAATTTCTGAACAACAATACCAATAGTACCTGGGCCAGTATGGACTCCGAGTGCAGGGCTGATTTGTCCATCAACAAATATATTATAATTCGGAAGTTTTTCTATAAGTTTTTTCTTTAATTCTTCGGCTTCTTTTTCAGCATGACCATGGACTACACCTAGATTATAGTTAGTGCTTTTACCTATATAATCTACTGCAAGCTCTAGAGTTTTCTTTAAAGAACGTTTTCTCCCTATATTTTTTGTAACAGTGTAATATATTCCGTCTTCGTTACAAGAAATCGTTGGTTTTAAATTGATTTTCTGGCCTATAATCGAACTAACAAGACCTATACGGCCACCTTTTTGAAGGTATTCTAATGTGTCAACAGTGAAAAATACTTTTGAATTCTCCGCATCAACTAAGAGTTTTTTAGTTATTTTATCAAAGCTAAGTCCTTCTTTTATATACTCACCAGCTAAAATAGCACTATATCCACTTGCTATAGCTATATTTTTTGTATCAAGAACAAAAACATCAAGACCTTCTATGTCTTTTGCAGCAATTCTTATTGCGTTATGAGTACCACTGAGTCCACTTGATATAGTAACTGCTATAACTTTTTCGTAGCCATCTTCTTTTATTTGTTCAAAAAGATTATGTATATCTTGTCCGCTTGGTAGTGAAGTTTTTGGAATTTCTTCTTGTAATTTACTATATACTTCCTCCGCAGAAATTTCAGTTCCATCTCTGTATTCTCCATCTTTATAAAGGATTTTAAGGCGCGCTACATACATATTATATTTTTCAACTAGTTTTTGAGGAACATCTGATCCTGAATCAACAAGAATCGCTATTTTTTCTTTATTCATTTTATACCCTCCAGGGTTAGATTTCTTGGTTTTCAATAGAATGTTTTTGAGAACTGATTAGTTCTCTAGACATTACTTTACTTGCAAAGGTAAGAGTTGCCATTGTAATAGGAATCACATTTTTCTCTAGTTCGATGGAAGTTTTAGTTTCATCAAGGTTTATAAAATCTACAATGTATTTAAGTGATTTTTCCTGTTCATCACAAAATAGATTATATGCTTTTTTTTCTCCATACAAAAATGTTTGAGTTAAAATCCCATCTTTTATTTGCTGAATTGTGAATACTTCTTTTAAAATAATTATAGTAATAAGATAAGCAATATGTGTTCTATCATATTTTTTCTTTTCAGGTCTAGGTATTAAGTTTAACTTTACATAGTTATTCACCATAGAAGGAGTAATTAGGTTATCCGTGTTACCAATAGGAAATAAGGAAAGTTCATTTTCTATAAAAGTTACAAGTTGGTCCATATACAAATCTATTTGGGGAAGATCTTCCCATCTTGGTATTTTAAACTTCAAAATATCTTCATTTATTTTATAGTCATTTTCTAAGTTCATAATTATCACTAGCCTTTCGTATAGTAACTACATTATAACCTAGTTAAGAGTATAGTTCAATCTAGTTATTAAAACTATATAGTAAGCCCTGAGGATTTTATAATAAAAATCTTTCCAAAAAAAAGAACTACCTATAATATAGATAGTTCCTTTTGGTTTTATATAGTTTTATTTATTTTCATTAACTACTTCTTTATATCCTTTTAAGTCTGTATAAACTTCATCTTTTAATGGATTAAGATTATTAGTTTTTATTCTGTAAATGTGATAAACAAGTACTCCTACGTTCATAGCCAAAGAAAGCAAACTAACTGTAAGAAGTGCAGTAGGATTATTAGATGATTTTACTGCATATCTTGATGTATCTGCAAAGTTTGGAAATGTTAAAACAAACATTGCATAAAGAGCTAAGGTTTGTGCCCTATGTTGTAGCCATGCACCTTTTTTAATGAAAAATGTTGGAATAGTAGAAGCTAGTATAAGTATAAGTCCTGTGTATAGGCTTCTATCAGATATGCAGTTATATATGTATGAAAAGTTCCATAGTCCATAAGCTATAATCCAGAACCATTGAAGGTCAGGCCATATCATATCTTTACTTTTCTTTTTAGAAATAAATATTCCTAGCCAACCTGTAATAGTGATTATATTTATTATTCCGGCAACACCGTTTATTATATTCCAAGGACCACCTATCATTGTAAGTCCATTTTCTATTCCATGTATGTTATAACACTGAAAATCTCTGAAAACAGCTTCTAT
>JAAZDF010000196.1 GCA_012512905.1 Clostridium sp. | reverse complement strand
TCTCCAGTCGCTTTATCTTCAAAAGAGTCTAAAGAAAGATTTTTTTCGCTTAGAATACCTTCGATAACTACTTCGTTTAATGATTCTCTTACCATTTTTTTCTCCTATTTTTTATTTTTATTTTTTTTACTTTTAGTGAAGCAGCATTTGGGAAAGGCATGGTATAATACTACTACTATACCACACCTTACTTTTTTAAGCTACTATTCTTCGGGATCGTCTTCGGGATCGTCTTCGTTAACGAAGTTGCGGCCTTCTTCTGTGAGGACTGCAAAGCCAACAGGCTTCTCTTCGCCTTCGATTTCACGCTTATCATAAACTGCGAGGGCACCACGGCTACCATCTTTCTTAGCGGCCAATGAAAGAGTTACAACTGGACGAATGTTCTTCTCTTCAAGACCCATTGCGTCAGCAATTTCTCTAATTGAAACACCGTCTCCTGTATCATGTTCTTGCAGGTATGCTAATACGTTACCACTTTTTTCTGCTAATTTTGCCATTTGTTTTTTTCTCCTATTTTTGTTTATTTTTAGATTATTCAAGGTAACACGCCTTTCTTAATCTTTGTATATATATTATATCAGATTTTTATTATTAAGTCAAATTTTATGGGCGTAGTTTTTAATTTAATTGTTATATAGTAGTTTTTATTTGGTCAAAAAGTTGTTTTATTTTTCTTTCAAAACCAGTTAAGAAAGTAAATTGTATTATTACTTTATCTTTCTCTTTTGCTTGTATTTTCCAAAGTTCTTTAATTGTATCTATATTTACATTTTCTTGCTGGTTATAAAATTTTCTTCTCTCACTTTTAGGTATTAATCGCGCAGAAGGAGACACCTCTACTTGAACAAATCTATTGGGATCTGTAGCTAAGAAGGAAGGTCCGGCAATTCTCCGAATGTTTACCTCTTTATCTTTTTGGGTCACAGGCTCTAAAGATTCTATTAGAGCATATAGAAAATAAGAATAAGGAATATGTATATGGTTTAATAAAAGTATATGTGCGGCGCCAGATCCAACAGAAAGAGTGTCCGCGTAGTCATCAAAAAGAGTTTTATTTATAAAAAAAATAAGTCTTTCTAGTAGTCGAACTATGTCTTGCCCTTCTTTTTTTAGGCCCGTATTTTGAAAAATAAAACCGTTTCCGAAGTGAACAATTTTAGTAATTAAAGGATGTATATTTCTTATATTGAAGACCCCTTCTAAATTATCACTGAAACTACTTAAACTTGTTGGGCTCCCCGCAGAAAAGCGGCCCAATTTAGTATCGCTGCCTTTTAAAGTTTTCATATTGAAGAAAGATAAGGAATATTTATTTCCTTCCCCTCCTTCTTTAACAATTTCTTCACATCTTTTTAAAAGAGAATTAGTTCCCTTTTCAAAAATCTCTTCAACCTCTTTTTTATCTTTTCCTTTTCCTTCATTAAAAACTTCTGTAATATTTTTACTTATTTTTTCAAAATTGCCTTCTCCATCGAATCGAACACCATCCGCAGAGGCCATATGTCCTTTAAAAGAGGCTCCACCCACAGTTTTTAAAATTGCTGGTTTATTAGGTTTTTGTGAAGAAAATTCTAAACTGTTAATAATGGTGTCTTGAGTTTTTTCTAATAATCTAGCTACTACAGAAGGATTCGTAGTAAAAGTAATTTTAAAATCTTTAACTGTTTTCTTTATTATTTTGTCAAAATCTTTCAGTTGCATTTCTTTAAAATTTTCTGTTAAATTTCTTACAAAACTCTGTTCTCCAAAAAAGGGAAGATGCTCTTCAACTAAAGCTTCTATATAATCTGAAGCTGTTTTTTGGCCTTCTTGTATAAATTCTTTATAAAAATCCATGAGGCCTTCTATAGCTTCAACAGTTTCTTTATCCTCTTCATTTCCTTTTTCCAATATATCTTTAAGCTCTGTTGAATTTTGTATTCCGTCCATAGCCCCTTTTTTAATAACTTCTGAAATTTCTTTTTCTGCACCAGGAGGAAGTTTTCTATGATGAATAAAATAAGACCCATATAAAACTCTTTTTGTTATTAGAAAATTTACTAAACTTTGTTCAATAGAATTATAAATTACTTCGGACAAAGCTTTAACTAAAGATGTTACTTTGTAAGTTCCTCTTTTTTTACCAGACCCTCGAAGAAGAGTAATTTTCTTTGCAAAATTATAAAGTCCTTTGTCATTTAAGGCTCCATTTAGATCTTCAATTATAGATCCATAGGATGAAGAAGAAGATGGGTTAGCAATAGGATATTTTGAAGGAAAATAAATATTTAATAAATTTTGTTCTTTTGCAAATTCATCCTTTGCAATTTTTCTTAGAGCCTCTAAAGCTTCATTCCAACCTTTACCTTCACCATCACTTAAAGAAGAAGATAAAAAAGACTGCCCATAATATTCTTTAGCATCTCTATATAATTTTCTATAGGCTGAAGTATCTCTACTGAGGCTTGCATGATAAAGCCAAGACTCTCCTGGAGGTTGAAAAACTTCAACTATTTTTTCAGAATTTTTCTTGCTATTAGCCATTGCCTTAATTAAACTCTAAATAACGTTTTTCAAGCCAGCCGCGAGCAACACGAACCCAACCGTCTTTTTCTTCTAAAATTTCAATCTCTCCAGGCTCATGCACTCCAAGCTTATTCCCAGCGGGGCTTGATGCGATGTTTTGCCTACGTACTACCCGCACGACAGCCGGTTTCATTTCTTCGAAAGTAATTTGTTCTTCAAAAACAGGCTCGACAACTTCCTCAATAATCGGTTCAACTTCTTCTTTAATCTCTTTTTCAAAAGGCGTAAAACCTTTGAAATACTCTTGCTTATCTTTTTCTTTCATTATAGTCCTCCTTTACTTTGAACTAAAATATACATTATCTATGTTTGTATATGGTGTACCAAAACTATGATAATATCCTGCTCTAAAATATAGCACATTCCATGGAATAGAAACTCCATAACTACATATCGTATCTACAATATCAAATTGAGTCTGCATAGGCGTTGTGTAACTAATGCTGTACGCGGGAGTAAACAGATTAGGAGCGTATAAGGTGTCGTATATTGAGCCACCTCGTGATCTCCATTGATTGAAAATTACTTCTGCTACTAATTTTTGGCATTGATATGATGTAGATCCAGCTTCTAAATATAGAAGTGCGGCAACATCTCGTCTCTCCGCAGGAGTTAGGTTAAATACATAGTCGTTCGCGGCAGTAGA
>JAAZDF010000195.1 GCA_012512905.1 Clostridium sp. | reverse complement strand
TCAATTCCATCTTCTTCAAGTTTTTTTGCTACCATAATAGCTCTTTGAACCATTTTTCCCGTAGCATAGATATTTACATCTAAACCATCTTTTATTAATTCAAACTTTCCTTTTTCAAAGGTTTTTAGAGCTTCAAAGCTAATTTCACCTTGTTTAAACTGAAGGGCCTTATAATCTTTCTCTTCATAGTCTCCACCTCTTGGATACCTAATTGCTAGAGGCCCCTTAAAGTTTTCGCTATACTTTATTATATATTTGAGCTCCTTTGTTGATTTAGGGCTCATAATTGTAAGATTAGGAACAGGTATTAAAAATGATAAATCAAGAATTCCTTGGTGAGTTTCACCATCGTCTCCAACAAGACCTGCCCTATCTATACATAAAACTACAGATTTTTTATCTATGCAAACATCGTGGATAACCTGATCATAGGCTCTTTGATAAAAAGTTGAGTAAATAGCAACGTAGGGCTTCATTCCACCAGAGGCAAGTCCTGCTGCTAAAGTTACAGCGTGCTGCTCTGCTATTCCTACATCAAATACTCTTTTGGGATAAAGGGTTTGAAAAGGACCAAGTCCAGTACTATCTGGCATAGCAGCAGTTACGGCTACTATATCTTTATTTTTTCTTGCAAGGCTAAGAAGAGTATCCCCAAAGACTTTAGAATATGAGACCTTATCTTTTCCATGAACTTTTCCATTTTCCTTGTTAAAAGGTGACACTCCATGAAACTTATCAGGTCTTTTTTCAGATTCTGTATAGCCTTTTCCTTTTTTAGTTACCACATGAACTATAACAGGCCCATTGTAATTTTTCGCTGTTTCAAGTATCTTACTTGTTTCTTTTATATTATGTCCATCTACTGGTCCAAGATATTTAAGGCCCATATTTTCAAAAAGCATTCCCGGAACAAGCATGGATTTTACTCCTTCGCTAAATCTGTCCATAGATCTATTAATGCTTTTGCCAAGAGGCATAATATTTACAAAATCTTTTATATCACTTTTAGTTTTTACATAGGTTGGATCTCCTCTAAATCTACTTAGATAAAGACTAATGCCCCCTACGTTTCTAGAAATACTCATTTCATTGTCATTAAGGATAACAGTAAGATTTGTTTTAGAAGCTCCAAGATCATTAAGAGCCTCAAGGGCCATGCCGCCAGTTAAAGCTCCATCGCCTATCAAAGCTACTATTTCTTTTTTTTCACCTTTTAAGTCTCTAGCCCTAGCCATTCCAAGACCTGCGCTTATTGATGTACTAGAGTGACCTGTATCAAAAGCATCATAAGGACTTTCACAGCATTTTGGAAAACCACTAAGACCATTAAACTGCCTTAAGGTTTTAAAACCTTTAAGTCTACCTGTTAGCATTTTATGTATATAACTTTGATGACCTACGTCATATATTATTTTATCTTTTTCCATGTCAAAAACATTGAAAATACTAAGAGTAAGTTCAACTACACCAAGATTCGGCGCAAGATGACCTCCAGTTTTCGATACATTTTCTATTAAAAACTCTCTTATCTCTTTTGATAAAATATCAAGCTCAGTTAAAGACATTTTTCTTATATCTCCTGGCTCTTTATAAACATCCTTTAAAATACTCATGATTTCTCCTTTTAAGGGTTTTCCTTAATAATTTCTTTCTTCTAAGAAATAAACAAACTCTTCTATTTCTCTTGTATCCCTATCCAATTGTTTTAATATATCGATGCAGTCTTCTATAAGTTCTTTCTCTATTTCTCTACTTTTTTCTACTCCAAATAAAGATACATATGTGGTTTTATTCATTTTTTTATCTTTTCCAATTGTCTTACCAAGTTCCTTTTCTGTAGATATACTGTCTAAAATATCATCTTGTATCTGAAAAACAAGGCCTAACTTTATTCCGAAATCTTTTATTTTTTCAATTTCCTTATCACTTGCTCCTAGATATACTGCCGGGGCAACTAAGGATATTGAAATAAGTTCTCCTGTTTTTTTATTATGACAAGCAAGAAGCTCATCATAACTTGCATCTTTCTCTTCATTTTCCAGGTCAAGAACCTGACCTAATATCATTCCATCCCTACCTGAAGCCTTTGACATTAAAAGAGCAGCCCTCGATCCATTTTTGGATTTTAAGCCATAAGACCCTATCATTACAGTAAAAGCCTCATTTAAAAGGGCATCTCCTGATAAAATTGCCATAGCCTCTCCAAAAACAACATGACTTGTTTTCATGCCTCTTCTTAGAATGTCGTTATCCATACTTGGAAGGTCGTCATGAATTAATGAATATGTATGAATCATTTCAATAGCAAGGGCCATATCTAAAATATCTTCCCTGGCCCCATCAAACATATTTCCAGACATTAAAGCCAGGCTTCCTCTTACTCTTTTGCCACCTGAGTTCATGCTATAGCTCATAGCCTCAGTTATTTTGTTTTCTGGAAGGCTTTTAAAATAATTTTCTATATAAAGATCAATTTCTTTTTTATATTTTAGAAACCCCATTTTAAAAGTCCTCCTCTATCCCATCTTCCATTATTTTTATTTTCTTTTCAGACACACTTAAAATTTCATTTAGTTTTTTTGTTATATTTATGCCTTCTTCATATTTTTTTGTTGATTCTTCAATTGTTACATCACCAGACTCTAGTTCTTCAATTATAACAACAAGTCTTTCCATAAGTTCTTCATAGCTTTTATTTTTTGACATTTTTAAAACCCTCCAGTACTCTTTCTCCATCTTTAAACACTATTTTTATCTTTCTTTTTCCATCTAAATCTTTAGCTCTTGTAATTACTTTTCCTTTTGTGTCATATATCATGGCATATCCTTTTTCTAGAACATTGAAAGGATTATAAGCATCAAGTAAACTAGTTAAACTTTTTACCTTTTCTTTTTCTTTTAAGAGCTTGTTTTTATAAAGACTATTAATGCTTTTTTCTATATCGCTTAGTCTTAAGTATTCATTTAAAATAAAAATCTTTGGAGAATTTGAATTTAGTCTTCCCAGGTTATTTTGAAGCTCCTGCTTTTCAAGTTTTATTTTTCCAGAAAAAAGATTTGTTAAAAGGTTTCTTCTGTAATTTAAATCATTTTTAAGATCAACTATACTTGGAACTGTAATTTCTGCTGCTTGAGATGGGGTTGCTGCCCTATAGTCTGCTACAAAATCTGCTATGGTATAGTCTATTTCATGCCCTATACCTGTTACTACAGGGATGTGAGACTTTCTAATCTCATAGGCTAGGTTTATATCATTGAAGGACTGAAGATCTTCATAGGCTCCCCCGCCTCTAGATAGTATGACAATATCTATATCGTCTCTTTCATTGACTTCTTTAAGCCTTGTTATTAGGTCTTCCCTTGACCCTTCGCCCTGAACAAGAGCTCTATAAACTATAAGTTCTATTCCTGGATTTCTTCTTTTAGATACATTGATAATATCCCGAATTGCAGCTCCAGTGCTTGCTGTTATCACTGCTATCTTTTTTGGAAAAACCGGTATTTCTTTTTTTATATTTTCATCAAAAAGTCCTTCTTTAAAGAGCTTTTCTTTATTTCTTTCAAATTCCAGGTATATATCTCCAAGACCAATCTCTTCCATATCATTTGCGTAAAGCTGATATTGTCCTTGCTTTATATATACATTTACTCTTCCTTTAATTATAACCTGCATTCCGTCTTTTGGCTTCATTTTTAAATTAAAAGCATCAGACTTAAACATTACGCAGTTAATTCTACTTCCCTCATCTTTAAGGGTAAAATACATATGACCTGATGAGTGAGCTTTAAAATTAGATAGCTCTCCTGAAATAGAAATATTACTCAAGATAAAATCGTTATCAAAATTTCTTTTTATATAAGTATTTAAATCGGTAACACTCATAGTTTTTAATCTCATATATCTCTCCTAATTATAAATAGGGTATAATTTTGTCCCGTCTTACTATGTCATTAAATTTTATTATTTATTATTTTCTAAATGTTCAGCCGCCTGAACTAAATTATTTATTAGCATTGTGGTTGTAAGGGTTCCAACTCCTCCTGGAACTTTTGTTATAAAGCTGGCATTCTCAATTACGCTTTTAAAATCAAAATCTCCCTTGCACTTACCTGAAACCATTGTTGTTCCGACGTCTATTAATGCAGCTCCATCCTTTATATAGGTCTTATCTATAAATTCAGCTTTTCCTACTGCTGATACTACAAAGTCCCCTCTTTTAACTACTTGTCTTAAATTTTGCGTTTTAGAGTGGCAAATTGTTATTGTCATATCTTCAAATAAAAGTTTTTGTGCTAAAGGCTTTCCAAG
>JAAZDF010000194.1 GCA_012512905.1 Clostridium sp. | reverse complement strand
TTTACTCCATACATAGACATATGGTCACCATTAAATGTTGCCCATCCTAAAGCAAGTTCTGATAAATCTCCTGTTCCTATAACAATTGCATTTTCTTTATTTGCTAGGTCCATAAGTATTTGAGTTCTTTCCCTTACCTGAACATTTTCGTAGGTATTGTCATGTATATTTTTATCATGAGAAATATCTTTGAAATGCAAAAGAGATGCTTCTTTAATATCTATTTCACGAAGATCAGTACCTAGGCTTTTGCATACTTTTTGACTATTTAAAAGAGTTTTGCCCGTAGTCCCAAATCCCGGCATAGTTATAGTAATTATATTTTCATTTGAAATACCTAGAATTTCAAATGCCCTTACTAAAACTATTAAAGCTAAAGTGGAGTCAAGACCACCAGATATACCAATAACCGCTTTATCTATTCCAATAGATAAAAGTCTTCTTGCAACCCCATAGCTTTGAATATCAAGTATTTCAGAAAAAAGTTTATTATTTTCTTTTTCACTACTTTTTAAGAAAGGATTCTTTTTTATTTTAACTTTGTCAGAATCGGTAATTTCATTTAAATAATGTTTGAAATCTACCTTGTAAATTGGAAAAACATCATTTTCATATTTCAATTTAAGGTTGGAATCTTTATTTGTTTTTAAATTTTTAATTTTCTTAATATCGATAAAGGTATTTATGCAATCTGATTCTAAGCTGAATCCTTTATTTTCAATTAATTTATCTTCTGTTTTTATTAGTAAACGGCCTTTATTTACTGTATCTGTTGTTGATTCAAAAACGCTTGATTCAGCATAAATATAAGAACTATCTGACCTTAAAACTTTACTTTTTATAAGGCTTTTAAGCTCATCATCCTTACTTGGTAAATAACTAAGGCTTGAGAGATTTAAGATGAAATCTGCTCCCAAGGCTCCATAAAAATCTGAAGGAGATAGTGGCTTATAAAGATCTTCCCCAAATTCTAAAGAAAAGTTATATTCCTCAGATGAAAAAAGTAAATTACCAAAAGGAATTTTTTCTCCTAAATTTTGAGGAACATCTATAAGTTTAGCTTTCTTACTATAATTTTTAGGAACGATACCAAGAAGATCGCCATTTTGAAATACAAACCCTGCGCTATAAACCTTGTTATCATCTTTAAAAGGAATTCCTATAGCAATTATTGTGTTTGAAAATTTTGTTTTGTCCATTAATCTTTTTAATGATGCTAAAGATTGTTTTAAAATAAGGTCAGTATTTTGAAGTGACTGCAGTTTACCTGTAAGAGAATATTCAGGAAAAAGTAAAACATCTTCATTATTTTTCATGTTTTTATTTATTTCATTTAAAATCTCACCTTCATTGTATAAAATATCCCCAAGTTTAATTTTGGGTGAAATAGCTGACACGTTTAATAGTTTCATATACCCTCCCACCTAGTTAAGGTTACTTTTCTAAAATTACATAATAAATTTTCTTATCATTATGATATTATAACATTTACAGAGGCTAATAAAAAAAATCTTTGATTAAGTTTTAATTAAATTTGTATAAAAAGCATATATTAAGTATCTAAAGACTTTAAAAGAAAATAATCTGTAATATATGATAAAATATAAGAAAACTACTATAAATTTAAGGTGAGGTAAATATGAGAGCATTAATAAGTGTTTCAGATAAAAGCAATTTAACTATTCTTGCTAAGTTTTTTACTGAAAATGGAATTGAGATGGTATCTACAGGTGGAACATATAAATATTTAACAGAAAAAGGTTTTAACGTTTTGGAAGTAAGTGAATATACAGGTCATAAAGAGATTTTAAATGGCAGAGTAAAGACCCTTCATTCTAAAATTTATGGAGGGATACTTTTTAAAAGAACAAGTCTTGATGATTTAAATGATATTAAAGAGAATGAAATACTTCCAATAGATATAGTATGCGTCAACTTTTATCCTTTTTCTGAGGTTATAAAAGAAAATTTAGATGAAAAAAAACAAATTGAATATATAGATATTGGTGGAGTTGCTCTACTTAGGGCTGCAGCTAAAAACTATAGGCATGTTTATGCACTTTCCGATCCAAGGCAATACGAAGAATTTATAAGTTATTTTAAAAATTATTATGATAATAAAACAGGAGATATTTTAAAGTACAGAAAGAATTTAGCGCAAAAAGCTTTTAGATTATCTAGAAAATATGATGATGAAATATACAACTATCTTCTTTATGATGATGATTTTAGAAAAAGAAAATCTAAAGAAAGCGACGTACTAAAAGATGACATAATAAAACTGCCTTATAAAAAGAAAGAAAATCTTATTCACGGAGAAAACTTACATCAAAAATCTGCATTTTATGAGTCTATGCTTTTTGATGGATTTATGAATGATATGGAAAATATTGGAAACAAAGATCTTTCATATAATAATTACAGAAATATAGATGCAGCTTGGAGATTGATTTCTGAGTTTAAAAAACCTGCAGCTGCTATTATAAAGCATAGTGTGCCTGTATCGGTAGCTCTTGGTGAAGACCTTCATGAAGCATACTCAAAAGCCCACGAGTGCTCTGATCAGGAGATTTATGGGAGTGTTGTAGTCTTTAATAGAGAAGTTGATTTAGAAATAGCTGAGAAACTCTCAGAAATATTTTTAGATATTGTAATAGCACCAGGATTTTCAAAAGCTGGAATTGAAAGACTAAGTTCAAAAGATAACTTGAAAGTAATAAAACTAAATAAAAAACCACAAAACAAAACTAACATTGTTTCTGTTGATGGTGGAATACTTATCCAGGAAATAGACTCTCTTGATGACCATAATAATAATACCTTTACAAAACTTAAACCTAATGAAAATGATAAAGCACAGCTTAAGTTTGCAAGTAAAGTAACAAAACACTGTAAGAGCAGCTCAATAGTTCTATCTAATAATTATCAGACACTAGGAATTGCTAGTGGACAAACAAATACAGTCGAAGCATTAGAAATAGCTCTCAAAATCGCTAGTAATAAAGGTGAAGCTTTTTATCTTGCATCTGATGGAAATTTAACATTTAAAGATATAGTGCAAAAAGCTAGTGAAAATGGAATAAAACATATTATAGAGCCAGGCGGATCTGTCAGTGATGATGACTTTGTAAAAGCTGCAAACGATAATAAGATATCAATAACTTTTACAGGAATTAGGCACTATAAGTATTAAAAAAGAAAATAAAGAGCGGAAAAACATTATTACAATTACTTTGCCTTGACATTTAGAATATAACTGTTAAAATTAGAATAATAAAAAAATATATTTCTTATCACGAGTGGTGGAGGGAAAGGCCCTTTGAAACCCGGCAACCAATACTTTTATGTATACGGTGCTAAGTCCTTCAGTATTATACTGATAGATGAGAATAAACTTTAATTCCTAGCGTCTAAGTTTATTCTTAGGCGTTTTTATTTTATAAAGGAGTGATGACTTGATTAAAATTGAGAATTTAGTTAAAAAATTTGGAGATAAAAAAGTGATAGATGATATTTCTTTTAAAGTATCAAAAGGAGAAATTTTCGGGATTGTAGGAAAAAGTGGAGTAGGGAAATCTACAGTTTTAAGGTGTATAAATGGCCTTGAGGAGCCAACCTCAGGTGATGTTTTTGTTTTAGATAAGAATATTGCATTACTAAAAGAAAATGAAAAAAGACAAATAGCTAAAGAAATAGCTATGGTTTTCCAAACTTTTAATTTATTAAATCAAAAGACTGCTTTTGAAAATGTGTCACTTCCAATGGAAATTTGGGGTTACGATAAAAAATATATAAAAGAGAGAGCTAAGGAGCTCCTTAATTTAGTAGGACTTAAAGGAAAAGAAAATCAAAAACCAAGAACCTTATCAGGTGGAGAAAAGCAAAGAGTAGGAATTGCAAGGGCCTTATCATTGGACCCAAAAATTCTTTTATCAGATGAAGCAACATCTGCTTTAGATCCAAAAACTACAAAGGAAATATTAAAACTATTAAAAGATATAAATGAACAATTGGGAATAACAATTATTGTAGTTACTCATGAAATGGAAGTTGTAAGAGAAATTTGTGAGAGGGTTTGCATTATGGAAGCTGGAAAAATTTTAGATATGGGAAATGTTGATGATCTTTTTCTAAAACCAAAAAGCCCGCTAAAAACTCTTTTAGGGGAGGATGAATTTAGTCTTTTACCAGAAGGTAACAATATAGAAATATTTTTTACAAAAGAGTACTCCAAAGAAGCTATTATTACTAAGATGGCAAAAAGTTTAGATGTTGATTTTTCTATAATAGGAGGAAAACTTGAAAAGTTTGGGGATAACACCCTAGGCAGCTTAATTATAAATGTTAAAGACAAAGACAAACAAAATATACTAAATTATTTAAAAAAAATAGATATACTATGGGAGGAAAAATAGATGGGGATAAGTATGTATGTAGAAGCTTTACTTGAATCTTTACTTATGATTACCATTTCCGGAGTTTTATCTGTAGTATTTGGACTTATAGTTGCACTTTTTTTAATTTATACAAAAGAAGATGGTCTAAAACCTAATAGAAATATTTATAAAGTATTAGATTTTATAATTAACGTGTTTAGAAGTTTACCCTTTATAATTTTAATGATTGTTCTTATGCCTCTAACTAGAGTTATTGTAGGTTCGAGTATAGGAACTAAAGGTACTATAGTTCCATTGACACTAGCTGCTATACCTTTTGCAGCAAGAATAGTTGAAAACTCATTAAATACGGTGGATAAAGGAATTATAGAAGCATCTAAATCATTTGGTCTCAAAAACAGTCAAATTGTTTTTAAGGTGATGCTTGTTGAAGCCTTACCTAATCTTGTCCAAGGTATTACCAATATTTTTATAAATATAGTAGCATATTCTGCTATGGCTGGTGCTATAGGAGGCGGTGGTCTAGGAGCTCTTGCGATAAATTATGGGTACAATCAAATGAATAATAAGGTGCTTTTTATTACTGTTATAATTATTTTCTTATTAGTTCAGCTGATACAGTCTATTGGAGATGTAATTTATAAAAATCTTTTAAAATAAAAAAGCAATTATAATTTTTTTATTAATTAATTACAATATATTAAGAAAAGGGGATAAAAATGAAAAAAACAAAAAGTTTCGCAGTTATTATAATTTTTGTATTATTAATCGGTGTTTTCTCAGCTTGCAGCAGTAAAGATGAAGATGTTAAACTTGAAAAATTAGTAGTTGGAGCATCACCTTCACCTCATGCAGAAATTCTTGAAAATATAAAGGAAGACTTAAAGGAAGATGGTTATGATCTAGAAATAAAAATATTCACAGATTATATAATTCCAAATAAAGCTTTAAATGAAAAATCTTTGGATGCCAATTTTTTCCAACATCAACCTTACCTGGAGCAAATGAATGCAGATTTAGATCTTGGATTAACCTATACGGTAAAAGTTCATATTGAACCTATGGGCCTTTATTCAAATAAAATAGATGATGTTAATGATATAGAAGATGGATTTAAGGTATCTATTCCAAATGATCAAACAAATGGATCTAGAGCCCTAAAGCTTTTAGCAGATAATGGAATTATAAAATTAGCAGATAAAGAGCTTGTTTCTAAATATGATATAACAGAAAATAAATATAATTTAGATATTACAGAACTTGATGCTGCATCTCTTCCAAGGACCCTTGATGATGTGGATATGTCAATAATAAATACTAATTATGCTTATGAAGCTGATCTTAATCCTTTAGAAGATTCAATTATAATTGAGGCTAAAGATTCACCATATGCAAACCTTGTTGCAGTAAGGGAAGATAATAAAGATGAAGATAAAATTAAAGCTTTGAGCAAGCATTTAACAAGTGATAAAACTAAGAAATTTATTGAGGAAAAGTATAAGGATGCAATAATTCCAGCATTCTAAAACTAAAACACTAAGCCAGATATTATGGCTTAGTGTTTTATTTTAGAATTATAGTGATATAAAATTAACGATATTGTTAGAAAAAGTTAACAGTGTTATAATTGAATATGCAATTGTTATATTTAAGATTAGTTAGGGGGATGTATATGAAATTATTTTCTTTATCAAAATTTGTTAATATACCAAATTTCAAATCATTAGATCCTTTTACTGAAATTATTGAGGTAAAAGAACCTAAATTAATGGTGTATTCATTAACTCAGCAGCATAATATGAGTTGTACACCAGTTGTAAAGAGAAGAGATGAAGTTTTAAAAGGGCAAGTTATAGGCGAGTCTGAGAATAAAAGTGTAGGCCCTATTTATAGTAGTGTTTCGGGAAAAGTAAAGCAAATAACTACTGAAGTAGGATTAGACGGAGATAAGTACGAGGTTGTCGTTATAGAAAATGATGGACTTTATAAGGAGCTTGAAAGAGAAAAGATAGACTATAAGTCGCTTTCCTTTGAACAGCTTAAAGAACATATTAAAAATTTAGGTTTAGTGGAAACGCAAAATTTAACAACTAGAAAAAGAGGTCTCCATATTCCTTTTAAAAAAGCATGCAAAAATATTCTATTAAATGCTCAAGAAAGTGGACTTTATGGACAGATAGATACCTATCTTTTTATGGCTGAAAAAGAAGATTTTTTAAATGGTATAGAGATACTTAGAAATTTATATAAAGATGCGGATATAAAACTACTTACTACCAATGATCAAACAACAGTTAAAGGATTTAGCGAGTTACTTAAAGAAACTAATGTGGAAATTGTTCCTAAAAAGCCAACTCAATATTATCATGATATTAACCTAGCATCTAGAGATGTATTTTCTGATTTTAACATGAAAGATACAATGGTATTAGATGCATTTATGCTTCCTGCTCTTGCTAGAGGTATAAGGGACAATGAACTTACCCACTACCAATATATACTAGTGAATGGTAATGACACAAAAAAACCAGGTATATATAAGGTTATAAATGGTTCGCAAATTAAAGATCTTCAAGAAGCTTCAGAGGCAATGGATCCTTTTAGAATGGTTGGTGGAAGTATCTTAAGTGGAGATGCTATATATTCACTTGATACTACTATAGATAAAGGAATTAGAGAAATTCTTTTCTTATCCAAAGATGAAGTTGCAAGAGATGAGGAAATAAATTGTATTAAATGCGGAAGATGTCAAGATATTTGTCCTATGAATTTAAAACCATGGGAGCTTAATGAAATGGCTATAAATAGAGATTTCGATGATTTTTTTAAGAATCGTGGAGGCATGTGTGTGGAATGCGGACTTTGTTCTTATGTATGTCCATCCAAAAGGCATTTACTTCAATCTTTCAAAACAGCTAAAAAGGCAAGTAGGGGGTAGGCAATGACAAATAATAAAATAACAGTTGCATCTTCTCCACATATTAAATCTAATTTAAGAGTTAATAAATTAATGAGAGATGTACTGATTGCGCTTTTACCAGCGGTTGGTTTTGGTATTTATTTCAATGGAACAAGAGGACTTTTACTTCTTTTAACAACAGTATTATCTACAGTGTTAAGTGAGGGGATTTTTAGAAAAATTGTGAAAAAATCTAGCACGTTAAATGATTTATCTGCAGTAGTAACGGGGGTAATCTTAGGACTTATATTACCAGTTAATATACCTCTTTGGATAGCTGCTGTTGCAGGTATTTTCGCAATATTTCTTGTAAAAGAAATATATGGAGGGCTGGGTCAAAACTTTATGAATCCAGCAGCAACGGGTAAAATTTTTGTTACTATTGCATATGGAAGTGTAATTGTAACAAGCAGCGCCTCATCAACAGTTTTTAAAGATGCATTTATAGGACAATCAAGTGTTAATCTTGGAGAAGCTTCAATACTTGCAATATTAATTGGAGGACTATACCTTTTAGCTAAAGGAGTTATAAGACTTAGGGTTCCATTTACAATTATTTTAGTTAATTTAATGTTTTCACATTTTGTTTTAGGAGACATAAAAATTCTAGGGCTTAATGCAGGTATTTATTTAGTCGCATTTTTTCTTGCAAATGATTATGCAAGTTCTTCAATCACCAATCAAGGTAAATGGATATATGCATTGCTTCTGGCTTTATTAACTGCATTTTTAATAGGGGAAGCCAATAATCCAGATGGTGCATATTATGCTGTACTAATAGGAAACGTTTTTGCTCCACTTATTGATAGTTTTTTTAAAGGAAAAGTGTCAAAGGAAAAAGGAGGTAAATAATGAAAAAAGAAAATACAGTTTTATCTATATTAAAACTAGGACTTATTCTTTTAATTATAACCTCAGTAGTTGGTGGAATAGTTTCATTAGTATTTAGTACAACAGAGGAGCAAATTGCTTTAAATAATAAAGTTTCATCTGATGATTTACTTGTTGTAATGCCAGAAAATGATTCTATTGAAGAAGTTACAGAGGAAAATAATCTTCCTGAAGAAATTACAGAAATGTATATTGCTTTTAAAGGAAGCGAAGAAATAGGATATGTATATAAAGTCGAAGTAATGGGCTATAAAGATATTATAAATATTCTAATAGGTATAGATAAAGATAACAATTTAGTTGGAACGAAAATTATGAAGCAAGGAGAAACTCCAGGTCTTGGGGATTTGATAACTAAAGATAAGTTTATAAATCAGCTTTTTAGTAAACAAATAGATGAAGACTTTACCGCAGTTAAAGGTGATGCTTCATCAGAAAATGAAATTTCTGCAGTAACTGGAGCAACAGTTTCATCTAGCGCAGTAGTTTCTGGAGTTAACAAAGCAGTAGAGTTTCACAAAACAGAAATACTTGGTGAAGAAGCGGCAGTAGAAGAAGAACCAAACATTGAGAATATGAATCTTTCAGGAGACCAAATGACAGAACTTGAAGGAGAAAATAAAGCTTTTGAAATTAAAGACGGGGAAAAACTTACAGGATACATAGTTTATGGTCAGGGCCTTGGTTATTATGACACACCTATTGTTGTTGCTGTAGGATTTGATCTTGAAACTAAAACAATTACAAACATAATGATAACTGAAGAAGAGGAAACAGAAGGTCTTGGAACTGTTATCAGAGACGACGAATTTAAGGAAATCTTTAAAGGAAATGATGCAGTAGAACAAGAAATAGAAGTATATTCTAGTGCAACATTAAGTTCAAAAGGTGCTATAGATGGAATTAATGATGCTATAGATTACTTTAATAATTTACTACAAGGGGGTAATTAAACAATGAAAAAACTTTTAGAAAGACTAAAGGTAGGAATTATAGATGAGAATCCTATATTTGTGCAAGTTCTCGCTATGTGCCCAGCCCTTGCAGTATCAACTAGTTTAAAAAATGCGCTTGGTATGGGACTTGCATCAACAGCAGTACTTATTGCATCTAATGCTATAATTTCACTGATTAGAAACTTTATACCAAATAAGATAAGAATACCATCATATATTGTTATAATCGCAGGATTTGTATCTGCTGTAGATTTATTTTTACAGGCCTATGCAGTAGAACTTTATGAATCTTTAGGAATATTTATTCCACTGATTGTTGTAAACTGTATAATTTTAGGAAGAGCAGAAGCCTATGCAAGTAGAAACAAAGTTCTTGATTCTATATTTGATGCCATAGGTATGGGACTTGG
>JAAZDF010000193.1 GCA_012512905.1 Clostridium sp. | reverse complement strand
TATGGTCTGGTGAGAAAATGGGGTTAGATGTTTTCGGTGAAAATTTATCTGACTTTGGTAAATCATTATCTGATTATGGAGAAACTGTTTCTGGAATCAAAATGGAAGCCATTACTGGTTCTTTAGATGCTGTAGACGCTCTTGTATTAATTTCTAATAAACTAGAAGGCGAAACCGGTAGTATGAAATCTCTATTTACCGGAGGCACATATACTTTAAGTAATCTAGGTACAGATCTTCAGATGTTAGGTGGATCATTAAAGAAATATTCTGATTCTATACTGGATTTAAGAACTGGTAATATGAAAAATGCCAATGATATTTTAGATGATCTAATACGAATAGCTAACGACATGCAATCTATAAAAGGTGCACCGATGACACAATTTGGTGCGGACCTTAAGCGTTTGGGTGAGATGGGTCTTGATGGTTATGTTGAGGCTTTTGAAAAGTCTGATAAAACTATTAAAGAAACCATAGATGCTATAATGGATTCTGCTAAGAAAGCTATAACAGATAAGCAACCAGAACTTGAATCTGAAATGGAAACAGCGATGAATGGCGTTGTCAAGGAAATAAAAGAAGGCGCCGAATCCGCAAAAACAGAAGCTGTGTTTATTCCAGTGGGCATCATAGAAGCAATTCAAGAAGAAGCAGCTAGTTTACGTCAAGCCGGCGAAGACTTAGCTTTAGAAATTTCAAGTTCTGCTAGTTCAAAAGAAAACATAGTTATAAAAGCTTTTATTACCCCAATAGATAATGCGATTAAAGAAATTAAAAAGCGCAAACCAGAGTTTCAAGATTTAGGAAAAGATATTGTTCTTGGAATTTCAGATGGTATGAGGTTTAATACATTTATAGCCACACAAGCTGCAAAAAACATGGCGAGTGCTGTTTTGTCCGCTGCTAAGTACGAATTGTCGATTTCATCGCCATCAAAAGCCTTTAGAGAAGAAGTCGGTAGAATGATTTCGCAAGGTACGGCAGAGGGTATAATTAAAGACAGAAATAAAGCAGTTGGCGCAGCATCAGAGTTATCTGCTTCAATTCTAAGTAAAGCTAAAGAATGGATTGCTGATAGAAAACACTTTAGTGATTTGACTCTTGCTGAGGAAAAATATGTATTAACGGAAATAAACAAAGCTATTAAAAAGAATTCTAAAGAGCGCATTGAAATTAAAAAAGAGATGTATACTTTAGAACAAGTCATGTCTTCTGAGTGGTTAGCTGATCAAAAATTCTATAATAAACTTACTTTAGAAGATGAAATAAATTATTGGAAACAACGTAGAGAGCTTTATAGAGAAGGTACGGAAGAGTATAAAACCGCATCTAAAGAACTCTATACGTTAGAAAGACAACAATCTTCAGATTGGCTTGATGAAGAAAAGTTCTATAATCGAATTAGCTTAAAAGAAGAGTTAGAGTATTGGAAACAAAGATTAAAGACAGCTAAAAAAGGAACCCAAGAGTATAAAGAAATAGCACGAGAAATTTACACTCTTGAAAAAGAAATAGCTAACATAAGAAAACAATATGCAGAAGATCAAAAAGCCTTATATGAGAACGCAGCAAGAGATCGAGAAAGAGCTTTAAAAACTTATCAGGATCAAGTAAAAACAGCTGAACAAAATCTTTTAAGAGACGTTGAACAGGTTAATAAAGAGTATGAAAATGCTCTAAAATCGAGATCTGATACATTATACAATGCTTATGGATTATTTAGTAAAGTATCAGTTAAAGATCGTGTTAGTGGGTTTGATCTGGTTCTTAATTTAGAAGGTCAACTCAAAGAGTTTGAAGAATGGCAATATTTACTTGAGTCTTTAACTGATAAGAAGCTAAGCGAAGAACTACTTAAAGAACTTGCAAACATGGGTCCTTCTGCAGTAGCTGAATTACGTGGGTTAAATGAATTAACAGAAGGTGAATTGGTTACTTATGAAGAGCTTTGGAACAAAAAGCGTAATCTAGCTGATTCTCAAGCTCTTAAAGACATGCAAGATGCTAGAATAAAAGCTGACGAAGAAATTACAAAGATAAGAACGTCCCATGCCGAGCAGTTAAGTGAATTACAATCGGAGTATAACAAAACATTATCCGAAATTAATTCAGAATTAGCATCAAATCTTGCAACGTTGAATAGATCGTTCTTGGAGTCCATGAAAGAAATTAATGACGATGTAGAAACAGAAGCCTCTGTTTTAGAAGATCTTTTAAAAGAAGATTATAAGAAGAACAAAGAAGATCTTGAATCTCGTTTAACCGAACTCACGGATTTGATAAAGGATGCCTTTACAGCGACTGATTGGGCCGAGCTGGGTAGTGGAGTTATTACAGGTATACAATCTGGTATTAACAAACTAATGCCGTCGTTGATAAAAACAGCTAGAAGTATTGCTGCAAAAACGTTAGCTGCTATTAAAGAAGAATTAGGTATAAATTCCCCTTCAAAAGAAGGAGAATATGTTGGTGAGTTTACTATAGATGGGTTAATTAATGGCATGTTTAAGATGATACCCAAAGTAGAAGAAACAGCAAAGGAAGTAGGAGATAAAGCTATAGATGCTTTATTTATACCTTTAGCATTAATTGCTGATATTTTAGAAAATGATATAGATATGTCTCCCACAATACGACCTGTTTTGGATTTGTCCGACATTAAAGAAGGCACTGATATTTTAAATAGAATGATGAACGGAAGATCTTATTCTACAAATTTAGCTTATACAACATCGGGAACAATAAAAAGGCATAGACAACAAAATCATCTAGAAAATAAACTTGAAAAGGTTGCTCTTGGTTTAGAAGAGTTAAATAAAACTCAAGAGACTAAAAGAGAAATACCACAATTTGTACAAAACAATTATTCACCAAAAGCATTGTCTAGAATTGATATTTATAGACAAACAAAGAATCAATTTACAGCGGCGAAAGGAGTGTTAGATAAAGTATGATAAAAGCACTAACCGTAATTAATCATTTAGGAGAATCTTTAAAATTAACACTCTCTCGTCCAGAGGAAAGTGGGCTT
>JAAZDF010000028.1 GCA_012512905.1 Clostridium sp. | reverse complement strand
GTCTTTTTTACTGGTTCTTCTTCAGTTGTATGAAATTCCATACTTAAAACGTGAATCTTATGAATATCAAAATACTGATCTATAAATTCTATTCCTTTTGATCTTTTAATAAATTCGACTTCCAATTTTATATGCTCAGAAGCATGAAAAATTTTAGTTTGAAATCTTTTAAGCGATATTAGTACTAATTGAGTGAAAATCAAAGCAGCTATACTTATTAAATAAAATCCATATCCTACTGCAAGACCTATACATGCAACTACCCATAAAGTAGCTGCCGTAGTTAAACCTTTTATTGAGCCTTTATGGTGGATAATAGTTCCAGCTCCTAAAAATCCAATACCACTAATAACTTGTGCAGAGAGTCTTGCATAGTCTGCTTTTAAAATATTTGTTAAAGCTGGATTTAATATTACACGTCTAATCATTTCTTCGTTGATATTAACCTGTATTAATGCAATAACAGTAGCGCCTAAAGAGACTAAAATATGAGTTCTAAATCCTGCTGGACGATTTTTATATTCTCTTTCATATCCTATAGCTCCCCCCACAATTACTGATATAGCTAGTCTTAAAAAAACTTCTTCGTAGGGCATTTAATACACATCCTTCTCTTTTCTATAGTATCATTATACTTCATAAGTTATACAATTGTTATGGTATATTCGCCTTTATCTTTAATAATCATTAAATGTTTATTAAAATTAGGAGAATAAAATTAATTCTAAATAAAAACATGAAATTTTAATATAATATTTATAGATTTTTAAAGTTCTTAGAAGATAATATATTAGTTATACAAGGAGAACACTATGAAAGAAAAATATATATATCTAGTATTTACAAAAACTGGAACATGGTTTTCAAAGGTATTAGATTTTTTTGAACCCTCTGATTATTTACATTCATCTTTATCATTAACCGAAAATCTTGATACCTTATATTCCTTTGGAAGAAGAAATCCAAATAATCCTTTCTCAGGAGGATTTGCAGTTGAAAATTTAGAAACTGGTGTTTTCTCTAAAAATAAAAATATCTCTCTTTCTATCTACAAAATAAATGTTACTCAAAAACAATATCAACTTATCGATGATATGGTTAACAATTTTCTCATAAATGAAGACCAGTATAAGTATAATATGCTAGGCCTTCTTGGTTTTTTTATAAATAAACCAATAAAAAGAGAAAACCATTTTTTTTGCTCTCAATTTGTATCAGAATTATTAATAACTAGTAATGTAGTAAAACTTGATAAACCGTCTTCTCTTACAAAACCTTCTGATTTAATTAAGGTCTATCATGATAATTTAGTCTATAAAGGTCATACAGGAGATTTTTCCAAACTTAAAAATAGTTTTATTTAACTCTTTTTTATGGTAAGCTTTTTAGTAATAGCAATTTATGGAGGTTGTAATGAAAAACTTAAATACATATTTAGAAAGATACGCAAAACTAGCAGTAGAGGTGGGGGTTAATCTTAAAGAAAAAGAGGGATTCATTATCACTACTAATGTAGATGGTCTCGAGCTCACTAGGTTTATTGCAAAAGAAGCTTATAAAGCAGGTGCTAAACACGTAGAAGTTCAACTATCAGATGATGACTTAACTTTAATAAGATATAAATACGGTAAAGACTTTATCTTTGAAGAATTTCCAAAGTGGAAAATAGATGAATTCGATGCTCTTTATAATGATGATTACCATCATATATTTGTAATTGCACCTGACCCAGAGCTTCTAAAAGACATAGACCCTAAAAAAGTCAATTTAAACCAAAAGACCGCATCTGAAGCAATGTCTCCTATAATGAAATACAGAATGACAGGCTTTACTAAGTGGAGCATAGTTGCAGTTCCTTCTCTTGCTTGGGCTAAATCAGTTTTTCCTGATAAAGAGGACACAGATGCTATAGATTCTTTATGGAATGAAATAATTAAGGCTTGTAGACTTGATTATGAAGATCCTGTTAAAGCATGGAAAAATCATGATAATTCACTTAAAACATATATGAATTTCTTAAATGAAAATAATTTTTCTAAGTTGAAACTTGAAGGACCTGGGACGGATTTAGAGGTATACTTAGCGGAAGATCATATATGGATTGGCGGGTCTAATGATAGCTTAGAAGGTGTTCCATACATGGCAAATATTCCAACTGAGGAAGTTTTTACAGCACCTCATGCTTTCAAGGTAAATGGTAAGCTAAAAGCAACAAAGCCTCTAAGTGTTAATGGTAAACTTGTTGATGATTTCGGATTTACCTTTAAAGACGGTGTGGTTGTTGATTTTTATGCAGAAAAAGGATATGAGACTTTAAAAGATTTAATGAAAAATGATGAAGGTTCAAAAAGACTTGGCGAGGTTGCACTAGTACAAGATGATTCACCAATATCAAATACTGGAATACTTTTTAATAATACCTTATTTGATGAAAATGCATCTGTACATTTTGCTCTCGGAAGGGCATACGGTTTTAATATAAAAAATGGATCTAAAATGACTAATGATGAGCTACTTGAAAAAGGTGCCAATTATAGCCTCATTCATGTAGACTTTATGGTTGGCGGAGAAAATTTAAATATATTTGCCTTTAAGCCAGGTGGAGAGAAAATCCAACTATTTAAAGATGGAAATTGGATTATATAACAATATATTATTAGTATAAATTGAAAAAAATAATTATATAGCTTAAAAAGAGATATACTTTGATGTATATCTCTTTTAATATTTATTCAATTATTTTAAATCATTTAGTAAGTTTATCCATAACTGATATTATTTCTTCTATTTTCTCAGTTTCTTCACCAGTTATAAAAGCTTCTCTAACACAATGGTTTAAATGCTCATGAAGTATATCATGATTAACTTTTCTAAGTATAGCTTGAGTAGCCATTATTTGATTAGATATATCTATACAATACCTATCATTTTCGACCATTTTTAATAATCCATCAATTTGGCCTTTTGCTGTTTTAAGAAGCCTTTCTACTTTAACCTTATCAGCTTTCACAGTGTCCTCCTAGCTAAATAACCCTTTTTTATCCTTCATAGACACAAATTCTAGATTTGCTTCTTTTAAAGCATCCTTAATAAAAGATTCGTCTACTTCTTTATATAGTTTTACTGTAGCATTTTCTTTTTTTAAGTTTACTTTAATATCTGATATTCCATCTATACTATTTAAAGCAGTAGTTGCTCTTTTTACACAATGATCACAAGTCATTCCATCAATTTTTATAACTTTTTTCATAATTTGATCCTTCTCCTTAATAATATCATTTAAATTTATATTAACATTATTTTACATTTCTTGGTGTTCTTGGTTTGAAAAGTTTTAACCTAAGTGCATTTGTTACTACAAATATTGAACTCAGACTCATAGCAAAAGCTGCAAACATAGGACTTAATTTCCATCCAAATGCTGTGTAAAATACACCTGCCGCAAGAGGTATTCCAAGTGCATTATAAAAGAATGCCCAGAATAAATTCTGTTTTATATTTCTTATTGTTGCTCTACTTAACTCAACTGCTGTTACAGCATCAAGTAAAGAACTTTTTATCAGAACAATATCTGCTGATTCTATAGCAATATCAGTTCCTGCTCCAATTGCTATACCTACATCTGCTCTTGTAAGAGCTGGGGCATCATTGATTCCATCTCCTACCATTAATACTTTCTTTCCACTTTCTTGAATATTTCTTATTTCTCTTTCTTTATCTTCTGGAAATACTTCAGCTACTACATTATCTATGTTCAAATCTTTTTGTATAGCTTTTGCAGTTTCTTTATTATCACCAGTTAGCATAAGAACATCAATACCCATGCTATGGAATAGTTCGATAGCCTCTTTACTATCTTCTTTTATATTATCTTTAACTGCTATTATTCCTATTAGCTTTTCATCATCAGAAAAGTACATAGCTGTTTTCCCTTGCTTGGATAGTTTAAGAGAATCACCTTCATGCTCTAGCAAATCAATATTATTATCAATAAGCATTGACTTATTACCTGCTATATAAGTTTTACCTTCATAAGAGCCTTTTATTCCTTTTCCAGGTACAGATTCAAAGTTATCTATTAAAGAAAGTTCTATTCCTTCACTTTTTACTTTCTCTAGTATAGCTTCTGCTAGTGGATGCTCTGAAAGATTTTCAATTGATCCTGCAATTTTAAGAAATTCACTTTCATTTAAATCTCCTGTTAATATTATATCTGTTACTGATGGTTTTCCTTCAGTTATAGTACCCGTTTTATCAAGTACTACAGAGTCTATTGAATGAAGTGTTTCTAAAGCCTCTGCTGATTTAATTAAAATTCCATTTTCAGCACCTTTTCCTGTACCTACCATTATAGCAACAGGAGTCGCTAACCCTAAAGCACAAGGACAAGATATAACAAGTACTGTTATTGCCATTGAAAGTGCAAATTCAAAGGGTCTTCCTAGAAAAAGCCATGTAACCATAGTTATTAAAGATATTGATATTACAATTGGTACAAAAATACCACTTATTTTATCAGCAAGCTTAGCTATTGGTGCTTTAGTTGCATTTGCATCCTCGACAAGTTCTATGATTTTAGAAAGTGTAGTATCGCTTCCTACTTTGTCTGCTCTAAATTTCAAATATCCACTTTTATTTATAGTTGCACTAATTACTTTGTCTCCTACATGTTTTTCCACTGGAATACTTTCTCCAGTAATTGCAGATTGGTCTATGGAAGAATTTCCTTCTATTATAGTTCCATCAACAGGAATACTCTCCCCAGGTTTAATTATTACAATATCAGAAACTTCTACTTCTTCTATATTAACCCTAACTTCTTTATTATCTCTTAAAACAAGAGCTGTCTTTGGTGCAAGATCCATTAATTTATTTATGGAATCTGAAGTTTTACCTTTAGATTTTGTTTCTAAAAACTTTCCTAAAGTGATAAGAGTTAAAATTGTTGCTGCAGACTCAAAGTAGAGTTCATCCTTAAATCTTAAAACAACATCCATATCTCCATGCCCAAATCCATAGCTTAATCTAAATATAACATAGATTCCATATACAAACGCTGCGCCTGCTCCAAGTGCTATAAGTGAATCCATATTGGGAGATTTATTTTTAAATGCTTTAAATCCCACTATGAAATAATTTTTATTTATATAAAGAACAGGTATTGTTAAAAGAAATTGTACAAAAGCGAAAATAAGAGCATTACTTTCTCCCATTATAACGCTTGGAACAGGTAATCCTACCATATGTCCCATAGAAATATACATAAGAGGTATTAAAAATATAAATGAAGCTATAAGTCTTTGCTTCATATTTTTTATATCTTCTTCAATAGGATTTATTTTTTCCTTTTTAAAAGAAGTTTCCTCATGATTTTTTGCTTCATAACCTGCTTTTTCAATTGCTTCGATAATCGCCCTATCATCAATTGAATCATCTAAAGTTGCAGACATTGTATTTGTAAGTAAATTTACATTTACACCTGATACACCATCTATTTTTTTAACTGCTTTTTCAACAGCAAGCGAACACGATGAGCAGGTCATTCCTGATACGTCATATTTTTTCTTCATGTTTTCCTCCTCTACACCCCCAGGGGGGTCTATGTGTCTATTGTATGACTATTTCATTAAAATGTCAATATTCTATAGCCATTTCTTTTTCTTAAAATAATAAACCATAGAGGCAACTATAAGAACCATTATAAGTAATATGCTTATATATCCAGACCTAGAATTTAAAATTCCCATTTTTTTAAAATTCATGCCGAAAAATCCTGTTATAAATGTTATAGGAATAAATATAGTAGAAATAACAGTTAAAACTCTCATTACTTCATTTAGACTATAGCTTATACTTGATAAATTAAGGTCTATAAGTCCTGAAAGCAATTCCCTGTAAGTCTGTGTTGTATCAATTATTTGAATAACATGATTATAAACATCTCTAAGATAAATATTCGTACTTTCACTCACAAGAGGTGAGCTACCTCTACTTAACGAAGAGGTTATCTCTCTTAATGGCCATGTATACTTATGTATATATAGAATTTCTTTTTTTAAAATTCTAATATCTTCAAGTTCCTCTCTACTAGCTTTGAGTAAAAGTTTTTCCTCAAGAATGTCAATCTTCTCACCAATTATTTCTAAAGTATCAAAATAGCCATCAACTATAGAATCAAGTATATAATATAATAAATAGTCTACTCCAGATTTTCTAAGTATGGTTCCCTTATTTTCCAACCTTATATTCATCTTTGATAAACTATCATAGTCATTTTCACTTTCTTCAAAGGTAATTATAAAATTTTTACCAAAGATAATATTTAATTGATCATGGATTAATTTATTATCTTGATAATAAATTAGTTTTGTAATTATAAAGCTATAGTTATCATAATCTTCTATTTTTGATCTTTGGTTAGTTTCTATAATATCCTCTTCGACTAGAGGATGTAGATTAAACATTCGCGCAATTTTACCAACAGATTCTTTAGAGATATTATCTTTTATTTTAAACCATCTATTTTTATTATCATCTTTAAATTGATAGTTTTCTATAAAATCTTTGATATTAAAAGTTTTTTCCTGATATATTTCTTTATTATATTCTATAACTTTTATATATTCTGAATCCATTTTTATAACCTCCTCAATTCTTGATACTTAAATTTAATACTTGTTATTGTCTCTATAATATCTCAATATACCTAGCTTTAAAGCATTTTCATTAATTCTTATTTAAAGGTTAATAATTTATTCCCTATTTTTTATTAAAGATACTGTATTCTGGTATTAGGAGTTGATTATTAATGGCCAAAAATATGGAAGCTTTTATAATTAAAGAGTTTGGGGGCTACGAAGTTTTAAATAAGGAAAAAGTAAAAATACCTAATGATATCAAAGAAAATGAGATATTAATAAAGCTATCTGCTGCAAGTTATAATCCTTCAGATAAAAAAGTCAGAGAAGGAGCTTTTAAAAAAGTCACACCTATAAATGATTATAGGATTATTGGATTTGATTTTTCAGGTGAAATTATAAAGATAGGCGAAAATATAAAAAATTATAAGATATCTGATAAGGTGTTTGGGTATCAAAGTATAAAATCTAATGGTTCTTATGGAGAATACTTAAAAACTAAGGCTAATAACATTTGCCTTTCTCCAAAAAATATATCTTTAGAAGATTCAGCTGCACTTTCTGTTGCCGGAACTGCATCTTATAAATCCTTTCTAAGTTTAGATCTAGCTAAACATAAAAATATTCTTATAAATGGAGTCTCTGGAGGAGTCGGAACTTATCTACTACAAATACTTAAGATAGAAAATCCTAATATACAAGTTACTGGCACAGCATCTGAAAGAAGTTTTAAACTAATAGAACAATTAAATATAGATAAAATAATAGATTATACAAAAGTAAATATCTATGATTCATATAATGAAAAATATGATGCAGTGATTAATCTTGTAGAATTGACTGATAATAATATTAATAAACTTTTAGGTCTTATAAAAGAAAATGGTATTTTAATTTCAACAACAAACAAACCATCAAAAGAATTAATCAAAGAAAAAAATTTAAAATTTGAGTCAGTTTTTGCAAATCCTGACAAAAAAATATTAGAAGAATTGAAATACTTGGTTGAACGTAAAGGTCTAAAACCTATAATCACTTCGACCTATAATTTTGACGAAATTAAAGAAGTTCATAAAAATGAAGAACAGAAAGCTTCAAATGGTAAGTTGCTAATTAAATATTAAAAAAAATGCTGCCAATAACTTGGCAGCATTTTTAAAACTAATTTATTTGAAAAAGTCTATATCTAATTTTGTTCTTAAATCTTCTCTTAGCTTTTCCATATCTTCAGCATGAGTTTCAGAAACATTTCCTGGTGTCCTGTCATTTACAAATCTTCCTTTATTTGTAAGACCCCAGAAATCAGCAGTATCGTCATCAAACACTTTGAATGCTTCCATATACATATCCCATGTCTCGTCATCATTACCTACACCATCACCAATATCACCTCTGCCGCCACCTAAGTATCCAGCATTCATTATTGTATAAGCTGCTTTTCCTTCTAACATTCCTTCTAATCCTTGATCTGTATCCTTGTATGCAAATTGTTTTGCAAATACTGTTTCCATATATCCTTTTACTATACTCGTTGGAGTATCATGCCAATTAGGATAACAAAACATTATATAATCTGCTTGAGTTACAAATTCTTGCTCTGTTTTAATTTCTGGGCTTGGCTCACCATATCCATCTTTTGCATAAAAGAAGTTATCTTTTGAAAGAACTGGATTAAACTCAATATCATACAAATCTCTTAATTCAACCTCAACACCATTGTCTTCAAAATGTTTCATAGCAGTATACACTAAATCGTAATTTACACTATCTTTCCTAGGATCTCCTACTACAAATAGTGCTTTTTTTGCATCACCATCTGTAAAGCCTTTAGCTTCATAGCTCTGAACGATATCTTCTTGTACAATTGAAGCTGAAGTAGCTCCATCAACTGTAGCATAAGATTCTGCATCTAAAGCTTCTTTATCATTTTCTGCACTTGCATCTTCCTGACTAGACTCTACTGGTGTGTCAGTAACATTATCTGCAGCTTCCTTATCATTATTAGAACAGCCAATAGCTCCAATAGCTAAAGAACAAACCATTAAAGTTATTAATAATCTTTTTTTCATCTCTGTCTCCTTATGTAATACTATTTATATATATAAAAACAATTTAACTAAGACCTTTTAGTTAATTGCCTTATTAATTATATGATTCTATTAACTTATCAATAAAAAATATTAACTCATCTTTTAATATTTCATTTTTCCTTTTTATAACTGCACATGTTATATCTAACCTTTTATCTTCAAAGGGTATTCTAGCTAGATCGCTGTGAATCTTTTTCTTGCATTTCCAATCTATTTCCACAGCAAAAGAAGGTAAATTATGAAGAGCATCATTATAAGTTTTATTTCCATTTGTAAAAACAGCTTTATTATTATCAGGAATTCCCAAATACTCTAATTCTTGATTAAAACTAAACATTCCATCATATAAGTAAGACTTTTTTATATGAAAAAGCCCTTCTAAATCAATGGAACTTAATGACTTTTTCTTACTTAATATATTATTTTTACTTATATGAATTTTCATATCTCCAACAAATAAATTCTCTATTTCTAATTCTTCAGCTACTAAGTACTGTAGTAGTTTTTTCTTTTGAAATTGACTATAAATTATAATTCCTATATCTGAGTCTCTTTGCATTACTTTTTTTATAGAATTTTCTAAACCAGACTCTGTAAGTTCAAACTCGTAGTTTTCACTATTATAGTTTTTACAGACCTCAAAAAACTGAAAATTAATTACCTCTGAACCAAAGGAACTAATCTTTATTTTATGATGATTGGATTTTGTTAAAAGTTTATTTTCAACAATTTCAAATTGTTTAACTAAAGATTTTGCATAGTGATAAACTTCTACTCCATAAGATGTTAAAGTTACTCCACGGTTATTTCTGTAAAATATCTCTTTACCTATCTCATTTTCTAAACTAATTATTTGATTGCTTAAATTAGGCTGAGATATAAATAGATTGTTCGCTGCCTTAGATATAGAGCCAGTTTCAACTACTTCAACTATATATTTTAGTTGATTAAAATCCATATAACTAGTCCCATCCCTATAAAGATCATCAAATTTTTGCTACTGTCTTAATATACACTAAGAATCTTTTTATATCAATAAAATGGCTATATACATATTTGCTTGCAACCTAGGCTTAATTTATATACAAGTTTTAAAATGCTCATTTATAAATAAAAGAATCCTTCTAGTAAGCCAGTTCATTTGCTTACTAAAAGGATTCCTTACTTTTTTAGAATTCTCTCTAAAAATTCCTTAGTTCTTTCCTCTGCTGGATTATTAAATATTTTATCCGGTGTTCCTTCCTCAACAATGTAACCTTTATCCATAAATATTACCTTATCTGATACGTCTTTTGCGAATTCCATTTCATGAGTTACTATTATCATAGTAAATCCTTCATTTGAAAGGCGCTCCATTACTTCAAGAACATCTCCTATTGTCTCTGGATCAAGAGCAGAAGTTGGTTCATCAAACAAAAGTACTTCAGGATCCATAGAAAGGGATCTCGCTATAGCAGCTCTTTGCTGCTGTCCCCCTGAGAGCTGTTTAGGTTTAGCATTTATATAGCTCTCCATTCCAACTGTCTCAAGATATTTTTTTGATATTTTATCTGCTTCATCTTTTTTTCTTTTAAGGACTTTTTTTTGTCCTATTGAGCAATTTTCAAGTACATTGTAATTATTAAATAAATTAAAGTTTTGAAATACCATTCCAACTTTTCTTTTATAGTCTTGTACATCAATCTTATCTTTCAAAACATTTTTATCTTCAAAGATTATTTCTCCACCATCAGCTTTTTCGAGCAAATTTATACATCTTAAAAATGTAGATTTACCAGATCCAGATGATCCTATTATGGTTACAACTTCACCTTTTCTAACTTTTACACTAATATTTTTGAGTACTTTATTATCTCCAAAAGATTTACTTAAGTTTTTAATCTCAATAATGTTTTTCATTATTTCAACTCCCAATTTTCTGCATCTTTAAACCTGCATCGCATTATGTATTACACTATAGTTCTCAGGACCATCGATTTTTCTTTCTATATATCTAAGTATTCGTGTAACTGTAAATGTCATAATAAAATAAATCACACTAGCTATGAAAAAAGATTCATAGTATTTTAAGTTGTTTCCAGCTACAGATTTTGTTTGGAAAAATAATTCATTTACTGAAATTATATTTAATACAGATGTATCTTTTATATTTACAACAAATTCATTACCTATTGATGGAAGTATATTTCTGAATACTTGAGGCATAATAATATGCACCATTATTTGAAAATGATTCATACCTATAGATTCTGCAGCTTCGAACTGTCCTTTGTCTATAGAATAAATTCCACCCCTAACTATTTCAGCTATATAAGCTCCAGTGTTAATAGATACGATAAAAATACCAGCCATCACTCTATCCATGTTAATTCCAAAAGCTTCTGCAGACCCATAATATATTATCATAGACTGAACTATCATAGGGGTTCCTCTAAAAATTTCTATATACATGGAAAGTAGTTTATCTAGAATCCAGTAAAAAATTCTACCTATTAAACTTTTAGGCTTTGGCATAGTTTTTATAATACCAATTGCAAATCCTACAAAAGTTCCAATAATTGTACTTATTAAAGATATTTGAAGAGTAATTTTTGCCCCTTCTAAAAACATTGGCCAGTTTTCTATAAATATTTTATATACCCACTGTAAACTCATTTAGCTCTCCTTTAATTAATTATTTGATGGTTGATTCTCTTTTGCGTCTTCCATAATTTTAGTTCTTTCTTCTTCTGAAATACTATCTAAGACTCCATTTATTTTTTCTGTTAAATCGCTTCCTTTTTTAATTCCAACAGCAATAGATGTATCTTCTCTGCTAGTTTCAAAACCATCTTCAAGTTCAATAAGTTTAAAATTACTTAAAACTTTGATAGCACTCTCTGCTTCCGGCCTTTCTGTAATATACCCATCTATAACTCCTGATTCAAGAGCAACTCGCATAGCCGAGAAATTATCCATAGCAGACTCTTTTATAACACCAGGAATTTGATCAATTACAGTATAATGAAAAGTACTTAGCTGAGCTGTTATCTTCGCTCCTTCAAAATCACTTAATTTATTTGAGTTGCTATAAGGGTTATCATCCAGAGTTACAATTACTAGGTCTGAATTATAATAATCACTTGAAAAATCTATTGATTCTGCTCTATCTGCTGTGGGAGACATTCCTGCCATAATTAAATCAATTTTTCCAGATGTCAATGCAGGTATAAGTCCGTCCCACTCTGTTTTAACTACAACTAATTTTTTCCCTAAACTCTCAGCAACTTTTTTTGCTATTGTAACATCATATCCAGCAGCAAATTCTTTGGATTTTTCTATTTCTACCGCTCCATTACTATTATCAGATTGGCTCCAGTTAAACGGAGCGTAATTAGCTTCCATACCTACCCTTAATATGTTTTCATCGTTTTCAGTTCCACCACATGACGATAAAATGACAGCTGACAAGATTAATAAAATGCTTACAATTAAATTTCTTTTTTTCATTTTTATCTCCTCGTATTTTATTACAATAAATCAACTATCTCAAAATTCAAACAAAAAACAGCCTGAGATAAACTCAGGCTGACTTAATCACCTTAATACCTCTTCTTTTGTGTTGCCGAGATAGCACACCTCAATAAACATGGCTGTTTACTGAGACAGTATTTCAGCTTTTAACTGAAATCCCAGAAAATAATTTTGAGTAAATTATAATCTTCGGCGATGGCCCCTTCTCTATAATATCTAAGCTTCTCAAGCTCCTTTATAGACTATTGGATATCGCGCCTCTACCTCACATAAGTGAGGTTTTATATTTTATTGTATAATAACTATATCATTATAATTCTTAATAATCAAATAATATTTTAAAATATTAAAGAAGAGGTGCAAAAACTCTTATAAACTTTTCTATAATTTTATTTATAAAACTTCTTTGATCAAATATATAAAAATCAAACACTTCTGAATTTTTCTTATCATTTTCTATTATTTCAAGATGCCTCTTCGTTATTGATTCATCGTAAAATATTACAAATACCTCATCATTCAGAGTAAGACTCCTAACATCTAAATTTACAGTTCCAATTACAGTAACTTTTGAGTCTATAGTAATAGTTTTTGCATGAATATAACCTTTATATAAATAAACTTTTATATTATAATCTTTAAACAAATCTAAATAATAATTAGTTGCATGTTGAAGTATATACCCAGGTTTTACTTTGGGAAGCATTATTTTTATTTTTATACCAGAAGCTGCCTGAATCTTTAAAGCTTCTATAATAGAACTATCAGGAACAAAATAAGGAGACTGAATAATAATCTCTTTTTTTGCAGAATATATAAGTTTAAGATAAGACATTCTTATATATTCTCTTTTATTATCTACTCCACCACTGATAACCTGACTAGGAGCAATAGTTTTAATATTATGTTTAGGAAAATAATCTTTTAATTCCGATAGACCTTTAAATTCATCGGGTTTTGCAGTATAAAACCAGTCATAAAAAAAGTAGTACTGAAGCATATAAACAGAGTCGCCCTCTATCCTTACTTGAGTATCTCTCCAAGGATTTTTTTCTTTTACAAGGCCTATATACTTATCCCCTATATTCATACCACCTGTATATCCAATCTTTCCATCAACTACTACTATTTTTCTGTGGTTTCTAAAATGAGTTATGAAGGGTTTTATACTTTTAACCTCTGCTCCAAGCTTCCTAATATCTTTGAAAAGATTTCTATAGGCACCCATATTAAAAGCTGCATCATACAATATCTTTATTTTCACACCTCTTTTAGCTGCTTTTTCTAGATGAGATGTAAATTTTCTTCCAACAGAGTCCACATGGATTGTAAAATATAAAATATTTATAGTTTCTGTAGCATTATCTATATCCCTATAAAGTGACTCATATTTAGATTCACCACTTGTTAAGAAATCTACTTTGTTATGCTTTAAGAGAACACTCTCGCTATAGTTTAAATTAAAACGAATTAGATCTTCTACCTCTTCCAAATTTTCTGGTTTTATAAAAGCTCCAATACTTTTTGTGTCTTCTAATTGTTTAAGTAGTAAGGACCTATATTCATTTTTCATTTTATTATTTTTAATTAAGTATACAAGTCGAATTCTTAGTGTAGAACCTAAGAAAATATATAGTAGCATACCTAAAACAGGAAATAAATTTAAAACTAATATCCAAAGTACTGTTTCTTCTGGTTTTTTATTATCAATAAAAATAATAACTAATATAAAAATTATGTTCAATATATAAAGTATTAATTTATAATCCATGCTTTTCTCCTTCAATTTATAAAAGCTATAACATATTAAAAAATGTTATAGCTTTTATGTTTAATCTTTTAATTTATTTTGATTTATTCCAATCACTTAGGAATTTCTCTATTCCCTGGTCAGTAAGTGGATGTTTTAATGAGTCAATAAGTGTGTTGTAAGGTATAGTTGCAATATCTGATCCTGCCATTGCCGCACCTATTAGATGGTTTTTGTTACGGATACTTGCAGCTATAACTTCAGCTTCTACTCCATAAGATTTAAATATATACATTATCTCTTCTAGAAGTTCCATTCCATTAAGTCCTATGTCATCTAATCTTCCAATAAAAGGAGATACATATGTTGCTCCTGCCTTAGCTGCAGCAAGTGCCTGTGTTGATGTAAAAATAAGAGTCACATTTACTTTGATTCCTTTTTCACTAAGTATTCTGGTAGCTTTAAGCCCTTCTTCTGTCATTGGTATTTTTATCACTATATTTTTATGTATTTTTACCAGTTCTTCAGCTTCCCTTATCATGCCCTTAGAATCTTCAGATATTACCTCTGCGCTAATGGGCCCATCTACGATTTCTACTATTTCTTTTAATACATCTTCAAAAGCCTTATCCTCTTTTGATACTAAAGATGGATTTGTAGTAACACCAGATATTAAACCTAACTCATTCGCTTTCTTAATCTCTTCAATATTTGCTGTGTCTAAAAAATATTTCAATTTTTATATCCTCCTTATATTTAGTACATGCTCTTATTATAGTACATCTTCATTAAACAATCTTAAAATCCTTCTTTATAGATCCTAACTGCATTCCTAAGTTGCTCTGGATAAATAGGGCTAAAGGTTAATCCTTCTCTAACTCCTGTACCTATATGGAAATCTACATTTTTGTTTTTATCTGTTTGTAATTTTTCTTTTAATTCAGGTATATTACTAGCATTTACTCGACCAGAAACAATTATTGTTAGTTCTGGATTTTCTTTTATTGCTCTTTTTAGATTTTCTACATTATCGACTGCTCTACCGGGTCCCCCAGAAGTTAATATATGAGTTATATGTTTATTATGGTTTAATTGTCTAACAGCTTTTAAATAATCTTTAGTAGCATCTATTGCTCTATGAAAAGTCACATCAAAATCTAAACCTTCAAGTATATAATCTAAAGCCTTAATATTTGGCATATCATTTTCATCTAAGATTCCAATAACTATTTGTTTAACTCCTAAATCATAAAATGCTTTTGCATCATCTTTCATAGTTTCAATATCATAAATATTATACTTGAAGGTATGAGAATGTGGTCTAATCATTACTGATATAGGTATATTAATTTCCTTCATTATCCTTTTTACAAGTCCGTAACTTGGAGTAAGACCTCCTTCACTTAAAGACTGTATTAACTCTATTCTGTCTCCACCATTTTCTTCAATTATTATGCAGTCTTTTATATCCATCCCGATAATTTCTAGCATTCTACCACTCCTAAATATATTCTTATCCTAATTATACACTTAAATTATTACAATTTATATTTATTACCGTTAATTAACTAAAAATAAATTAATTATTAATTTTTATACAAAAAAAGACCATTTAAGGCCTTTTTTTAAATATAAAATTAGCTTTATATTTTAATTTATTAACAATAAATTTACTTCATAGTTGTTGTTGAGAATCCTTCTAATAAATACTTCTGCATTAGTAAGAACACAATAATAACTGGAACTGTTGCCATAACTGCTCCGGCCATAATTTGGTTTACATTCATTATCTCTAGACCAGCATAGGATCTTTTAAGTTCATAAACTCCTATTGCTATTGTTCTCATCTCTGGTCTTGTAGTTACTACTTTAGGCCAGAAATATGAATTCCATCCATTAATAAATGTAATTACACTTACTGTAAATATTGTAGGTTTATTCATAGGAACAAGAATTTTAAATATTATACCTATTCTTCCCATTCCATCAACTCTTGCTGCTTCAACATAACTGTTATCTATACTTTTAAAAGATTGCCGTAACATAAATATGAAATATGCCGATACAGCATTTGGTATAATTAACGCTTTAAAAGTATTAATCCATTGTAACTTTGATATCATTACATAAGTTGGTACAAAAGTAATTTGTATTGGTACCATTAATGCCCCAAGAACTAATACAAATAAAGCATCTCTGCCCCAAAACTCTCCTTTTGCAAAACCATAGGCTGCAAATATTCCAATAGTAAGCTGTAGGAACATAATTCCAAGTGTCATTACTATTGTATTATAAAAATATAATCCAAAAGGTGCCATTTTTAATGCATCACCATAGTTATTCCATCTAAATTCTCTAGGCCAAAGAGTTGGCACTAATCTAAGTAATTCTTCTGATGATTTAAATGATGATATAAGCATCCAATAAAGTGGAAATAACATTACAAGAGTTATGAATATCGCCAAAATATTTCTCAAAATGTTAAGAATTTTTTGTTTTGTTGTCTTTTCTGGTTTGTTTAATTTTACATTCTCCATTTGTATTTCCTCCTTATCCGTCATAATTTACAGAGTTTTCTGAGATTCTCATAGTTATTGCTGTTATGATAAGCAATATTAAGAAAAATAACACTGCAACTACAGACGCCCTATCTACTCTAAATTCTACAAAAGCAAGTCTATAAATCCAATAAACCATAACATTAGTGGCCTTATAAGGTCCTCCACCGGTCATTACGTCAATTGATTGGAATACTTTCATAGAAGCTATAAATGTTGTTACAAATAAAAATAGTGTAGTAGGTGATAATAGAGGTATTGTTATTTTAAAGAACTGCTGCGTTTTAGATGCTCCATCAAGAGAAGCCGCTTCATAATAATCTTTTGCAATTCCTTGCATTGCGCTTAAATATATTAGCATTGCATATCCAACAACTCTCCATGTGGTTAGTATTAAAACTCCAGCAAGTGCTGTTTTCTCATTTGTAAGCCAGTCTGGCCCCTTAATTCCAACAGTACCTAATAAGTAATTTAAAATTCCATATCTTCCATTTAATATCCATGTAAAAACTATTCCTGCTGTAGAAACACCTATATATTTAGGCATGAACAATATTGTTCTAAATGAATTATACATCTTAGTCATTTTATTAAATAATAACGCAAGTAATAACCCAAATACCAAAGTAACAAATACCTCTGCAATAGTATATGTAAATGTGACTTTTAGAGCATTTACTAATTGATCCCAACCGGATCCTGCAAATAACCATTTATAATTCCTAAACCCAACATATTTAAATTCATCTTTTATTAAATTCCAATTTGTAAAACTTATTCTAAACAATTCACCTAATGGATAATATATAAATACTCCAAAGAAGATTAACGCTGGTAAAACGGTAAGAAAATCTTTAAATTCTTCAATTCTTTTATGTTTAGATTTTTTTCGCTTTTTGATTCCCTCCACTTTATGCCTCCCTTTATGATAAATTAATGAAAATAATGAAAGATGTTTCCATCTTTCATTATTGGTTTATATTTTAGTCTTCTTCAAGAACTTCATTAATAAGCTCTGCTGCTTCTTTCATTTCTGCTTCTACATCTTTACCTTCTATAACTGCTTCTGCTAATTTTTCTTTCCAGATATCAGCAAGTGCTGTATATGAAGGATGTTGAATTCTTGGTTGAATTTTATCTAAGTTATCAAAAATAACTTTGAAAGCTGGTTTTTCTTCTAAGAATTTGTCAGCTTCATCAGTTTGTGTAACAGAGTTTCTTGTTGGCATATATCCAGTTTCTGTAGCCCAAACCATATTAACATCAACGCTTGTTAAGTAAGAAAGTAATTGCCAACCTGCGTTTTTAACTTCTTGTGAGTTTTTAGCAGGTATAAATAGAACATTTCCTCCAACTTCTGACATATCAGTTTTATCTCCTGGTAGCCACATCATTCCAACTTCGAAGTCTGCATTATCTACATACATATCATAAAGTGAACTTGTGTGATGTGTACTTAAAGTTCTTCCTGCAAAAAAGTTTTCTCTCATTGTTGTGGAAGCTTCTTTACCGTACGCCATATAAGATTCGCCTTTTTCTTCCCATCTCTGGAATGCTTTAGCTGTATCTATTGCTATATCACCATCTAAATCTGTAGTCTTACCATCTTCATTTACTATGTTAACTCCTCTATTTATGAAATATGGCTCAAAATACCAGTGATCCCATGCTGGGAATACTGTAGCGTATCTTTCTGTAGTTCCACCACTTACAACTGAACCTTCTTCCATAAATCTATCCATATCATCCCAATTCTTAGGAAGTTCTATTCCTTCAGCATCAACTATATCTTTGTTATAATACATAACTTGTGTTGAAATCTGGAATGGTAATGCTATTTGTTTTCCATCATAACTTGATGATGTTATTAACCCTTCACCAAAGTCATTTATATCAAAATCAGTAGCTTCGATATATGGATCAAGAATTTCTCCTACTCCTGACTCACCATATTCTGCAACATAAGGTGTGTTTGCAACTGTAACAGCTGGTAAAGTCGTTCCTGCTGCTTGAGCCGCTACTAATTTTTCATTTAAATCTGCATAGCTACCTTGATATATAGCTTCAACTGTAATGTTGTCATTTTGTGCTTCAAAATCTTCAATTACTTTATCTAAAGTTGGTTGATATTGAGATTCTAGGGAATGCCACCATTCAATAGTTATAGGTTCTGTTACTTCATAACTTACTTCTGTGTCTCCAGTTCCAGCACCTGCGTCTGTTTCCGGACCATCATCTTTAGATCCACAACCTGCTAAAACACCTAACATTAATAAAGCCGAAGTCATTAGTGCAATTATTTTTCTAGATTTCATCTTAATCTCCTTCTTAATTGTTATTATTTAATACTATATTTTTATTAAGTATTAATTTACCTTCTTTAAGTTTTTCTAATTTAGTACCTATATTATATTCAAGTATCAAATCGTATTCATATTTTGACTCATTGATTGAATTAAATAACTTTTCCCACTCGATAGTACCTTCACCAATAGCAAGATGTATATCCCTTATCCCATCATTATCATTTATATGCATAGCTTTTAATCTACTTCCCATTTTATTAATAATGTTCGGCATATCCCAACTAGTAATATTTGCGTGTCCAGTATCTAAAATAAATTTAATGCTTTCCGGTAATTCTTTAGTTAAATTGATGTATTCCTTCTCAGTAAATATACCAGTATCATCATTTCCAACATTCTCAATCAACAAGCTAACCCCATAATCTTTATTAAAACTATCTAATTCTTTTATAGCCTTAATTGATCTTTCTTTAGCTAATTCTTTGGAAAAAGCTTTTGCATCGACAAATCCTGGATGTAAAACTAAATGATTAGCACCAACTTTACTCGCGAAAATAATGCTATCTTTATATGCTTGTATAGAAGCTTCTCTTATATGTTTGTTTTCTGCTGTTATATTCACATTCCACACTGGAGAATGAATACCAAAATCCAAATCATATAGATCTAATATCTCTAATAGCTTCTCATGATTTCCTTGGAAATTATTCCAGTAACTACCATCAAGCATAAGTTCAACAGATTCTGCACCACTACTCCTTAATAAATCGATATTATTTTTTATATCATTATTTATTAAGCACAATTCTGAATAAAATATCTTTATTAACCTCACCACCCCTAAACGTATACATGTCGCAGAAAAAAATTTTAAAACATATTGTTTATTAAAAGATTTAATAAAGTCTGTTTTAAAACCTATAACACTAAAATCATTATAACAACATATGGCCAATTAATCAAACTATTTTATACTCTTAATTAAATTAATATGTAGTATTAAGCCGAAAAGTTAATAATTTCGCCATATTATTAAATTTTACTCTTTCTTTCATTAAATATTTAATGTATAATAAATTTAAGTTTAATAAAGGGGGATACTATGAGCAAAAAGAAAAAGCCCACTTTAGAAGATATTGCAAAACTTGCTAATGTTTCTAAAAGTGCTGTTTCTATGATTCTTAATGAAAAAAAAGGGGTTTCATTTCTTGATGAAACAATAAAAAAAGTCAACGATGCAGCCAATCATCTTGGTTATAAAAAAATACATTCAAAAAATAGTATAAATAAAATGCTAAGTGATAAAACTATTTTAGTTATTACACCAAATATTAACAGTCCTTACTATTCTTCCTTAATTCAATCTATTGAACAAGAAGCTACAAGGAAAGATCTTAATGTCATTATTTTTAATACCTACCGAGATAAAGATAAAGAGGACTTAGCATTATCTATAGTTGAAAATTCAAATATTTATGGTGTTATTTCAACAATAACACCACAATCAATAGAAAAATTCGAAGAAATAAACGAAAAAATTCCTGTTGTTATAATAAGTGATAAAAATAATAATTTTGATTTAGATACTGTAGAGATAAGTAACTACGAAGCTGGAGTTATAATAGCAAAACATATGATTGGTTTGGGACATAAAAATATAGCATATATTTCTACGACTTTAAATAAAGCTAACTCAGCTAGAATTATGAGGTTAGATGGTGTCCAGGATACCTACAGAAAATATTGTCCTAATGGATCTGTAATAGTTAAAACCAATGATATAAGACCTCTTGAGGAATTAAATGACATAAACATTGAACATACTACAGGTTTTAATTTGACTTCTGAATTACTTAGAGAAAACACCAATGTAACTGGCATAATTGCAGTAAATGACATGGTTGCTTATGGAGTTATGGAATCATTATATAATAATAATTATAAAATACCTGAAGATTATTCCCTTTGTGGATTTGATAATTTATTTCCCTCTAAATTTTCTAAAGTATCACTAACAACTATAGAGCATTATATAATTAATAAAGGTCATAGCGCGGTTGAAATGTTAATTCAAAGAAGAGATCTTAATATGAGTATAAAAAGTTCCACTAAAGTTCTTTATAAGCATAAATTAATCGTAAGAAAATCTACAGCTAAAATTTAATAAATAAAAAAGTCTTGATATTTTCGATACCAAGACTTTTTTATTTATTAATATTGTCAATATATTAAATTAGGTAATACCATTGCAATTTGTGGTATATAAGTAATTATCATTAAAACTATTAATAAAGCTATAATGAATGGAATTACTTCCCGGAAGAAATCTACTAACTCACATCCGGTTATGGAACAAACCGTAAACATCATTGACCCAAAGGGCGGGGTTATACCTCCAATCATAATGTTCAGAATTACTATAATTCCAAAATGGACTGGATCAACACCAAGAGATGTAACTACAGGTACGAGTAATGGTGCGATAATAATCATTGCTGCTCCACCTTCTAAAAACATTCCCATAATTAAAAGTAAAATATTAATCAAGAATAACATAATATATTTACTCTGAGTTATCCCTAACAATAAGCTTGTAAGCATTTGTGGGATTCTCTCCCAACTCATGTAATAACCAAATACTGAAGCTGCTACTACTATTAAAACAACACTACTACTACCATATACTGTCTCTTTCATAATAGGAATAAAATGTTTCCATTTTAATTCCTTATAAATAAATATTCCTACAATAACAGTATAAAGAACTGCTACTGCACCAGCTTCTGAAGCTGTAAATATACCAAGTCTAAGTCCTCCTATTATTCCAAAAGGAAATAATAATGCCCAAATTGATTCAATAGTTTGTTTGCCTATTTCTCCTGCGCCTGCTCTTCTTTCTCTTGAAGGCTTATAATCTCTCTTTTTAGAAATAATATGAACTGTTATCATCAATCCAATAGCCATGAATATAGCAGGCAAATATGCCGCTAAAAATAATTTTCCTACAGAAACTCCAGCTATTAGTGCAAATATTATTAAATCTATCCCCGGTGGAATTACAGGCGTCACAGCAGAGGATGCAGCTGTTATAGCAGATGAGAATGACTTACTATATCCTCTTTTTTCCATTTCAGGTACGAGCATCTTACTCTGCATTGCAGCATCTGCATTTGCCGATCCAGAAACTCCACCCATAAGTAAACTTAATACTACGTTAACTTGTCCTAGTCCACCAGGAAGGTGTCCTGTTAATACATCCGCAAACTTCATAAGTTTATCACTAATCCCTGAATAATTCATTATAGATCCAGCCATTATAAAAAATGGTATTGCAAGTAGTGAGAAACTAGAAGCGCTAGTTACGTATTTTTGTAATATTAAGTCTGGTGGTGACCCTACGTTCATAAAAGAGAAATAAACCATTGATGAACCAAATAATGCGTAAGCAACAGGTATACTAGAAAAATACAAAATAAATACTAATATTACTGGTAAAAACGCCATTTTATTCCCCTCCTACTATTTGTTTTTTATCTTGTAAAGTTTTAACTAAGAAAATTATTGAATAAACAGTCATTAAAAAGAAACTTATTAATAAAGATGAACTAATCCAAACAGATGATATGCCGAGTACAGCTGTTGGTTTCATATAAGAGTTACTAACATAAATAATACTTAAATAAGTCAAATATCCATTAATAACTATCAAAATCGTATCGACTAAAATAGTCACAATTTTTTGCATTCCATCAGGTAACTTTTGAAGTAAAAAATCTACACCTATATGCTTGTGCCTTTTGTAACCTGCTGCTGAGCCAAGAAATACAGACCAAACAAATAAACCAGTAACAACTTCTTCGGTCCACCATATTCCTGTGTTCATTACATATCTTAAAAAAACATTGGCTATAACTATTATCGTTGCGATAATAAGAAAAGCTGCAGATATTATCTCTCCAAAATTTAATAGTATGGATTTAAATATACTTTTTCTTTTCATACCTACCTCCTTTTAACAAAAACAATATATCTATTAAGAGAAATACTTAAAATTTCTCTTAATAGATAATTTTAATTACTAGTTCATTTTTTCGAGTTCTTCAATTAGTTTTTCATAAATACCAGGTGTTATACCTTCCATACTGTCATATACACCTGCAGTTGCATCTTTAAACGCTTGAGAATCTACATCATTAAACTTAACACCCTTAGACTCAAGTTCTTTTGTTATCTCATCTTGAGAAGATTTAACTGAAGCTATCATTTCATCTGCTCCCTTTGTTATTTCTTCTTGGATAATAACTTGATATTTTTCAGGTATAGTATTCCAAACATCTATGCTTATATAAGCTCCAACTGTACCAAGGAAATGTTTTGTATATGCTACATTTTTAACTATTTCTTCTAAATTATTTGTTATAAAAGATTCTTCTGTTCCTTCTAGGCCATCAACAACTCCTTGCTGAACTCCTGATATAGTTTCTGAGAATCCTATTGAAGATGCTGTTGCACCCATCGCATTTATAGTATCTATAAATAATTGGC
>JAAZDF010000192.1 GCA_012512905.1 Clostridium sp. | reverse complement strand
CAATCTAATAAAAAGCCATACTACTAAAGGAGCTAATATGCTAAAAAGAAGCATGTACAAGTTAAAAACTGAGAATATGAACTTAGGTGAATCAGTTTTAGGTTCAATTTTTTTCCACTTTGTTTCACCTACAACCTCGGAAGCGTTTAAAAAATCAGCTTTATCCTTACTCCTTTAATATTTTTTGAAATAAAAAGAAGTTATCATTACTTTAGATAAAAATTTATCTATTTCATTCTAACCTCTTTTTATTGTAAGCGTACAATAATCTCATGGGTTTAAAAACTTCATGCAGCATGAGATAATAATCCCTACAAAGAACTTTTAATGTTAACAAAGTAGCTTTGCCAACATTAAAAGTGTAGGGAGGATGATGAATATTACAACTATGAAAGTTAGCAAACATGAAGTACTAAAATCTCAATGGATTGAAATCGTTAAAAAACATGCTCAAAGTGGACAGTCCATAAAAGAATGGTGTGAAGAAAACAACATTTCAAGAACTAAATTCTACTACTGGCAGAGGGTCATTAGGGAAGAAGCCTTGATTAAAGCGGGAACACTAGCTGTTACAGGACAAGCTCAATTTGTAGAAGTAAAACAAACTATTTCTGAAGTTAAACCTAAATCGAACAAGCAAGACACTTGTGCTATCCTTCGTTCAAATGGAAATGAAATTGAAATCTTAAATGGAGCTGATCCAAATACATTAGAAACAGTTCTCAAGCTAATTGATAAACAATGAAAATAAAATTTCCTGATGACATAAAAATATACATTGCTTGTGGCAAGACTGACATGAGAAAATCCATAGACGGTCTATCAGCTATTGTATCTCAAAACTTTAAACTTGACCCCTTTGAGAATGCACTATTCCTTTTTTGCGGAGGGAAAAGGGATAGAATCAAAGCAATACTTTGGGAGGGAGATGGCTTTATCCTTTTATACAAAAGGCTAGAAGGAGGAGTTTTTCAGTGGCCAAGAAGCACAGAGGAAGTTAGAGAAATTACTTCCCAACAATTTAGATGGCTAACAGAAGGACTAGCCATTGATCAGAAAAAAGTCATACAAAAGTTGGACAATAAAAAGATACTATAGATACTTGAAACTATTGAAATTCAAACAGTTGTAAGTATCTTTTTTCTTGTTTTTGTCATTGGAAAATGGTATAATATAATTAGAAAAAACACAGGAGAAAGGCTAGATCCCAATGACTGATAGCTCTTTAATAAAAACACTTCAAACCACAATTGAATCCCAAAATGAAACCATAGAAGGCCTTAGAGAAGAGTTAAAAAAGGCCAATGAAAACATGGAATATCTAATCAAAAAACTCTATGGAAGAAAAACAGAAAAGACCTCTGCCATAGATGGACAATTAGTAATTAATGATATGGAACTAGGTCTATTCAATGAGGCTGAGGATGAGAAGGATTCAGCTATTCTAAAGCCAATTATTTTTGATGAACCAATAAAAAAGACTAGAAAAGGATACAAGAGAAAAGAGTTATATAAAGGATTAGCTAGTCACGATCAACTCTTCAAATTAGAAGAATCAAATCAAATATGTCCAGTTGATGGAGATAAACTTAAGGTAGCAGGAAAGAAATTCATAAGATCAGAAATTAGATATATACCAGCAGAAGTGTCAGTAGTTAATATATTTATGGAAACATATGAATGCAGGACATGTAAAAAAGAAGACAGACCTGGGATGTTTAATGCATCTACTCCAGAGCCTGTGCTTCAGCATTCTTATGCCACAGCATCAAGTGTAGCATGGACAATGTATCAAAAATATGTACAGGCAGTGCCACTATATAGACAAGAAAAAGATTGGAAGCAGATGGGATTTCCCATAAGTAGAGGAACCCTATCTAATTGGATCATAAAAACATCAGATGAACTCTTAAAGCCTATAGTAGAAAAACTGCAAGAAGAGCTACTAAAGGATAACTATTTGCATGCTGATGAAACCCCAGTCCAAGTATTAAATGAAGAGGGCAAGAAAAACACCACAAAACCCTACATGTGGGTATACTCCACTTCGACTAATGCTGATAAGGGAATAAGGATATTTAAATATGCACCTGGTAGATCAGGAGACAATGCAAAAGAATTCCTTAAAGGATTTAAGGGATATCTCCATACAGATGGATTCTCAGGTTATGGTAAAGTGAAAGATATCCATCATTGTTTATGTTGGGCTCATACACGTCGCTACTTTAAAGATGCCCTTCCCAAAGATATGAAAAGCTCAGAAGCAACCCTACCAGCAAAAGGAATAGCCTATTGTAACCAGCTATTTGACTGGGAGAGAAAATTTAAGAACCTATCACCAGAAGATAGGAAGATTAAGCGTCTAGAAAAAGAAAAATCGCTTCTAGAGGCCTTTTGGTCATGGGCAGAAGATGCAAATGGGAAAGTACTTCCAAAATCCAAAATAGGGAAAGCGCTGCAGTATGCTCTAAATCACAGAGAAAAACTAGAAACCTATTTAGAAGATGGAAACTGTGTAATCTCCAATAATATAGCTGAGAACAGTATAAGACCATTTACCGTAGGTAGAAAAAACTGGACTTTCTGTGGTAGCCCTGAAGGTGCACATGCTAGTGCATGTGTATACTCACTTGTAGAGACAGCAAAAGCCAATGGATTAAACCCATACAAATACTTAGAATATCTATTATCTAGATTGCCAGGATATAATCTACAAACAAATCCCCAACTCTTAGATCTAATGATGCCTTGGGGTGATTTAGTTCAAAAATCATGTAAATCCGAATAAATAAAACTATATGGATATCATACCGATATCCATATTTTAATTCAATACATCTTTTATTGTACGCTTACAGATAACTTCTAATTGTAGATAGAATTGTATGATTACATATATAAGACCTCTTAAAAGCGACATGTCAGCGATGTCTTTAAAACATAAACTTTAATAGTTTGGATATGCTATATTAAATAGACCAGCTATTAAATGTCAAGGAATAAT
>JAAZDF010000191.1 GCA_012512905.1 Clostridium sp. | reverse complement strand
TCGCTATCATATATTTTTTTAATTTCTTTTAACCCATTTCTAACAGAGTCATGCCTTTCTTTTCCACCAAAAACTATATGTATTTTTTTATTAAATTTATAAGCTTTTAAAAAATCCTTATACTCTTCATTTAAAACAATAAAAATATTATCTATATCTTTAATAAGATCAAATTTTTTTATTGTTCTTACGATAATTGGTATATCTTTAAGAGAGAGATATTGCTTTGGAATATCTTCTCCCATTCTAGTTCCTTTTCCACCTGAAACAATAAGAGCGCTTATCATAAATCTAATTTAGCTTTGGCTTTGCAAAAATCATTCTACCTGCAGCAGTTTGAAGAACTGACGTAACTACAACATCAATGCTATCTCCTATATAATTTTTGCCATTTTCAACAACAATCATAGTACCATCATCTAAATACCCAATTCCTTGATTTTGCTCTTTTCCTATTTTAGATATTAAAAGAGTCATTTCCTCTCCAGGCAAAAGCATAGGTTTTACAGCATTTGCAAGCTCATTAATGTTAAGCACAGGAACCCTTTGGAATTCAGCAACCTTATTTAAATTATAATCATTTGTTACGACTTGTCCTGAAAGTAGGGTTGCGAGTTTTAAAAGTTTGCTGTCAACTTCTGCAACACCGTGAAAATCTTCTTCCCAAATTTCAACTTCTATATCAAGTTCGTTTTGTATACTATTTAATATATCAAGTCCTCTTCTTCCTCTATTTCTTTTCAGAGAATCTGCAGAATCAGCAATATGCCTAAGTTCTTCTAATACAAAAGAAGGTATAACTAGCTTTCCTTCTATAAAGCCTGTCTGACATATATCATAGATTCTTCCATCTATTATTACTGATGTATCTAAAACTTTAGGTGTACCTTTATATATATTGTTATCACTTGACACTTTTGGCTTGTCTATAATTTTATCACTATCTTTTTTCGCTAAATTTTTTATAAAGTTAGATATTTCATCTTTCTTTTTCAAAGTAATATTAGCACCTAAAAATGCAGCTACTATATTCAATAGCGTCGCTATTATTCCTCCAAGGGGCCTAAATAAATCAACAAGGGGCCTTGTTAGAAAAAATGTTATTACAAGTAAAATAATTGCTCCAATGGCACCCGTTAAAAGCTCCACCAGAGTTATTTTAGTTAAACTTTTTTCTATGATCCTATTAGTTGACATCATAAGAGAATAAAATTTTGATGATAATAAGAAAAATATAATTGCAAATACAAATATAAAAAATATAATTGTGCCAGTTTTAAATGTTATATTACTAAAAATTTCATATTGAGTAAAATATTCTAAGCTAACAATAAGGTTTCCTAGTAAAAATCCAATTACAGCTCCTATTATAGTAACTATAATTCTAACTATATTTTTAAACATTACAAATACCTCCTTTAAAATAGTTTTGAAACAGCGTCTTTTAATGTGTTCACCGGTATTATATTAGCATCACTTTTTATGTCTAACTTATCAGAATTCCTCTTTGGTATTACAAAAGTATCAAAGCCCATCTTTAATCCTTCACTTATTAGTCTATCAACCCTACTAACCGGCCTAATCTCACCTGTAAGGCCAATCTCACCTATAGCTATTATGTTTCCATAGCTAATTTCTCTACCTTTTGCACTGGATATTAAGCTTAGTGCCAGCCCTAGGTCCTGAGATGTTCCTTCAATTGTAAGACCCCCAACAACATTTACATATACATCACTGGCATAAAAGGGTATCTTAAGCTTCTTTTCTAATACTGCAAGAATAAGGCTAAGTCTTGGGGTTTCAATTCCAACTGATGTTCTTCTTGGCATTGCAGCTTTTGTTTCAGCTACTAAAGACTGAACCTGAACCAGTATAGGTCTACTTCCTTCCATAATACCTATAACAACAGATCCTTCTTTTGAACTTAAATCGTCTTCAAGGAAAATTTTAGATGGATTATACACTTCTATAAGTCCCTCTTTTGCCATTTCAAAAACACCTATTTCAGCTGTTGTTCCAAATCTATTTTTCATTGTTCTAAGTATTCTTATATCTTCAGTTCTTTCACCTTCAAAATATAATACACAGTCCACCATATGTTCAAGTACCCTTGGTCCTGCAAGTTCTCCCTTTTTAGTTACATGAGCTACAATGAAAAGTGGTATTCCAAGAATTTTACCAACTCTCATAAGACCATTTGCACATTCCCTAACCTGTGAAACAGATCCTGGAGCAGAAGAGATTTTGTCTGTATAAACAGTTTGTATAGAATCTATTATAACAAATACTGGCTTTATTTCCTTGATATGTTTCTCGATTTGTTCAAAAGATGTCTCTGACACTATATAAAGCTCATCTGACTTAGCTTTTAACCTATCACCTCTGATTTTTATCTGCTCTTCAGATTCCTCACCTGAAACATATAGAACTTTACCGTACTTAGATGATATATTATCAGCACATTGCAAAAGTAGTGTTGATTTACCTATTCCTGGGTCTCCAGAGATAAGAGTTAAAGATCCCTTTACAAGGCCTCCTCCCAGCACTCTATTTAATTCGTTAATTCCTGTATTAAGCCTTTCTTTATCCCCTGATACAATATCTTTAATAGATCTTGGTTTATTAAGGCTTCCTATTCCTTCTTTTCTTGTAGTTTTAATAACTTCTTCTTCAATAAAAGTATTCCAAGAATCGCAGTCATTACATTTACCAAGCCATTTTGGAGATGTAGCGCCGCAGTTTTGGCAAACAAATTGAGTTCTAACTTTAGCTATAATCTTTCGCCTCCCTTATAAAAATATCCATGGCTATTTTTTATTACTATTTTAGCCATGGATAAATAATTTTACTTTTTAATCTTTTTTGTCAATTTTTTTGTCTTCTATATTATCATCTTTATCCTTATTTTCTTCTTCTGGGCTTGGTGTTCTTTTTTCAACTCTAGCTTTTCTTTCTCCAGTTTTAGTAAATTCTAACTTACCATCGGAGACCCCAACTAGTATCTCATCACCAATATTAATTTTACCCTTAAGCATCTCTTCAGATAAACTATCTTCTAGTTCTTTAGTTATAGCCCTTCTTAAAGGTCTAGCTCCATATACTGTGTCAAATCCTTGTTTTGCCATAAATTCTAAAGTTTCGTCTTTGAAATCAAGGTAAATTTCTCTGTTTTTAATCCTATCCGCAACTTCATTTAACATAAGTTTTGTAATATCTCTAAGATCTTCTTCTTTAAGGACATGGAAAACTATAATATCGTCTATTCTATTAATAAATTCAGGCCTAAAGCTCTTTTTAAGTTCTTCTAAAATATTTTCTTTCATAAGCTCATACTCATTGGCTTCTTTATCAGTAGAAATATTAAATCCTACATTTTTCTGCTTATTAATTGTAGAAGCTCCAACATTAGAAGTCATAATTATTATAGTGTTTTTAAAGTTTACAGTTTTTCCTTGACCATCTGTAAGCCTTCCATCTTCTAAAATTTGAAGTAATACATTAAATACATCAGGATGAGCTTTTTCTATCTCATCAAATAAAACAACTGAATAAGGATTTCTTCTTACAGCTTCAGTTAACTGACCACCTTCGTCGTATCCTACATATCCTGGAGGTGACCCGATTAGTCTTGAAGTTGAGTGTTTTTCCATATACTCTGACATATCAATTCTAACAATAGATTTTTCTGACTCAAACATAGCTTCAGCTAATGCTTTTGAAAGCTCTGTTTTACCAACTCCTGTTGGCCCAAGGAAAATAAATGAACCTATAGGTCTTTTAGGATCCTTAAGTCCTACTCTAGCTCTTCTTACAGCTCTAGAAATAGAATTAACAGCTTCTTCTTGACCTACAACTCTTTTATGTAAGATTTCTTCTAAATTTAAAAGTCTTACTGATTCTTTTTCAGTTAGTTTTTTAACTGGAATTTTTGTCCATCTAGATACAACCTCAGCTATATCTTCTTCCGCTACAACAAGACTTGAATTTCCTATTGCTCCACTTTTCCATTTATTTTTAGTTTCATCTAATTCTTTTTCTAGTTCTTTTTCCTCATCTCTAAGACTTGCAGCTTTTTCATAATCTTGAAGAGAAATAGCTTCTTCTTTTTCTTTATTTAAATCTTTTAGTTTTTGCTCTATTGTTTTTACATTAGGCGGAGTTGTTAGATTTTGTATCCTAACTCTAGCTGCAGCTTCATCCATTAAGTCAATAGCCTTATCTGGTAAAAACCTATCGGTGATATATCTATTAGAAAGCTCTACAGCAGCATCTAATGCCTCATCTGTAATTTTAACTTTATGGTGAGCTTCATATTTATCTCTAAGACCTCTCAATATAAGCTTTGCTTCATCAAGAGTTGGTTCCCCTACAGTTACAGGCTGGAATCTTCTCTCCAAAGCGCTATCTTTTTCAATATATTTACGATATTCATCTGTAGTTGTAGCACCTATTGTTTGTAGTTCTCCTTTTGCTAAGGCTGGCTTTAATATATTAGAAGCATCAATAGCTCCTTCAGCCCCACCTGCACCAATTATTGTATGCATCTCATCTATAAATAAAATTACATCTTTTGACGCTATAACTTCTTCCATTACAGTTTTAAGACGTTCCTCAAATTCTCCCCTATATTTAGCTCCTGCTATTAATAGCGATAAATCGAGGGTCACAACTCTTTTATTTTTTAATAGTTCTGGAATATTACCCTTAACTATTCTTTGCGCAAGGCCTTCTGCTATAGCAGTTTTTCCTACTCCAGGATCACCTATAAGTACTGGGTTGTTTTTTGTTCTTCTACTAAGAATTTCCAGTATTCTTTCTGTTTCTTCTTCTCTTCCTATTACAGGATCAAGTTTTCCTTCTTTTGCCATCTTAGTTAAATCAATACCATATTCATCTAAGGTAGCAGTTTTTGAGTCTTGAACTCCTCTTCCTTTATTCATTGAATCTCCTTGTTGGCTCCTAAAACTTTGAACCAAATCTTTTTTCATTTTATTAAAATCAACATTTGCATTTTCAAGTATAGAGAATGCAATACCATCTTTTTCTTCTAAAATCGCAATAAGCATATGCTCTGGACTCACATAATTTTGCCCAAGTTTTCTTGCTTCAACAAAACTATTATCCAAAAGCCTTTTTGTTCTTGGTGTTAAAGCGATTTGACCAGAGCTCATCATCATATTAGTACCTAATCCAACAAGAGTTTCTATAAGCTCATGAATGGATTCTTTTGTTATGCCTGCTTCTTTAAGTATATTTGAACTTGCTCCTTCAACACTCGCAATTCCAAATAAAATATGCTCTGTCCCAATATATCCATGCTGCAATTCTTGTGATTCTTTTTGGGCAAACATTATTACAGATTTTGCCCTTTCTGTAAATCTCTCAAACATATAATTACCTCCTATTTAAAAAATATTCCTAATTATTCTAGATCTATTAATGTCTCGTTCTTTTTCATTTAATTCTTTTCCTAAAGATTTTTGCATCATACCTGGCTGAGTCCTTATAATAAGCTCATCAATTAAAGCATAATCTATATCTTTTAAAAGCTCAGTTTCAATTCCAAGTCTTACAAGAGATAGGTGATAAAGCGCTTCTTTAGATGGCATCATTCTTGAATACATCAAAATTCCAAGTGATCTATATATCTTATCTTTTATTTCATATTTATACTTAGTTAAAAGCTTTTTTTGTTCTTCTTGCTCTTCATCTAAAAGATTCGATATTGTGTCTTCTAAATTATAGATTATATCTTCTTCTTTCATTCCAAGAGTCACTTCATTTGAAATTTGATATATATTACCTTCAGCCTGGGATCCTTCTCCGTATATACCTCTTATTGTCATCCCCATTTGCGCTAAAGTTTGTGCCACATATCCAATTTTATCTGATAACGTTAAGCCTGGTAAATGAACCATAACCGAAGCTCTCATTCCTGTTCCTAAATTAGTCGGACAAGCAGTTATATAGCCAAGCTTATAATCAAAAGCAAAATCCAGTTTTTCCGAAAGCACATCATCTATAGCTGAAGCTTTTTTATATAAAGCATTTAAATCTAAGTTAGTTGATATAGCTTGAAGTCTTATATGGTCTTCCTCATTTATCATCAAACTTACATCTTTATCTTTATTTATTATATAAGCTGACTTTTCTACATTATTAATTAATTTTGGACTAATAAGATGTTCTTCAAGTGCAACTAAAAGGTCTGTCTTTTCTATTTCCCAAAGCTTTTTTGTTTCAAAATCATCTTTAAGAACCTTGCTTACGAAAAATGCAGATTCTATGTTTTTAACAATCTCTCTAGATGTGTTAGCATCCAGTAAATGAGGAAACGGAACTAGAGACAAATTTCTAGCAAGTCTTATCCTACTTTTAAATACTAGGACTTCTTTATCAAGCATCTTTATCACCATCTTCTATGGATTCTTTAACTGTTTTTATTTCATCTCTTATTTTTGCAGCTTCTTCAAACTCTTCTTTTTCTATTAGTTCTTTTAGTTTTATTTGAAGATCATCAATTTTTATTTTGCTCCGTACTTCAACAGAAGCACTTTTGGGAACTTTTCCTACATGTTTTACTCCGCCTTGTACTCTCCTTATGTTCTGGGCTAAATATTCTTCAAAATGTGTATAGCAATAGCTACATCCAAGAAGCCCTGTTTTTTTAAAATGATCCAAAGTTATATTACATTTCGGACATCTATTTATATTAGTACTATCTACGATATCAAACAATGATCCAAAAAAGCTATCCATAGACATATGAATCACCTCTTCATTATATTTATTAATAATTTCTAATTTCATCCTAAAAAATAAAACATTATGTACTATTAAATTTTATAGCACTATTTTTATATTATCATTGAATTATTAAATATAGCTAAAAATGCCTCTATAGTATAGTCTCTATAAAGGCATTTGTATTTAGAATTTATTTTGTCTCATATTCACCTTTTATTAAATCTACATCATGCATGCTATAAGTATATATTACTTCCTCCGGTTGATCGAAAAGCATAACATTAACACTTTCTTTCAAAATGTTATTAGATACAACTTTTCCTCTTCCTTCTTTAGTCTGTACTAAGGAACCATATGTCGGAAGTTTCTTTCTAATATCTTCATAAGCTTCTTGCTCATAATTAAGGCAACACATAAGCCTTCCACAAACCCCTGATATTTTAGAAGGATTTAATGATAGGTTCTGCTCTTTAGCCATTTTAATAGAAACAGAATTAAACTCTCCAAGCCAGGTTGAGCAGCATAAAGATCTTCCACAAATACCAACCCCACCTATCATTTTGGCTTCATCGCGGACACCTATTTGCCTAAGCTCAATCCTCGTTTTGAAAATTGCCGCTAAATCTTTTACAAGTTCTCTAAAATCTATTCTACCATCAGCTGTAAAATAAAATATAACCTTACTATTATCAAAGGTATATTCTACATCAACTAGTCTCATATCTAGATTATGACTTAATATTTTCTCATAGCATAGATCAAGAGCTTCAGTTTCTTTCTCAATATTTACTTTATGTTTTTTAATATCTTCCTTTGTCGCGATTCTAATAACTGGCTTTAAAGGAGATACAACATCTGCTTTATCTATAGTTTTATCTTCAATTATACACTGCCCAAACTCTATACCTCTTGATGTTTCTACAATAACTGGATCGTTTTCTTTTATTGTATAATTTAAAGGATCAAAATAATATATTTTACCCGCTTTTTTAAATCTAATTCCTACAACATTCACCATTAATAATTTATACCTCCAATAGTTTTAGCACCAATGCACTTAAAACTGTTTGCTTATTTATGTTAACTCCTGGCATTGTATAAACTTTTGTCCTATATATAATATCTATGTATTTATCTAAAATATTATAAGTAGATTCAATAGAAAGGTATTCTATCTTTTCTTTAACAGTACTACTTAAACTAATATCACTATCCATAGATTTTTCTTTCAAAACATAATTAATCACATATATAAGTTCATATCTAACATCTTCAATTTCATATTTATTAAACAAATTTATATGTTTTAAAACTTCATATTTATTTCCACTTCTAGATTTTTTATACTCTATTAAAGCAGTTATAAAATCCACCGATAAATCAAATAAATGTTTCTCTTTTTTGTTTTCCATAAAATAATCTAGTTTACCTGGAATCCCTTTAGATTTTACTATTAATTCATCTTTATTTATATCTTTTATATTATAATTTAATTCAAAGTATTTATTCATTTCTTCTTCTGAAAGAGGATAAAGCCTATGTATATGGCATCTAGACCTTATAGTTTCTTCAAGATTTACCTCATTTTCACTTAAAAGAAAAAAATAAACATTTTTAAAAGGTTCTTCTATTGTTTTAAGCATTGCATTTTGAGCACTTAAACTCATACTATCTGCATTGTATATTATAAATATTTTTTTTGACCCTTCATATGGCATTGTAGATGCTTCTATTTTCATTTCTCTTATCTGATCAACAGATATGGACCTTTTTTCTTTATAAGGTCTAATTCTAACTATATCTATAGAGTCTCTATCACTTCCCATAATTTCTCTTGATACTTCTTCTACTAGAATTGATTTCCCAAGACCATCTTCACCTACAATTATATGAGAATGAGAGAGGGTACTTTCAATAATTGCTTTTGTAAATCTACTTCGTACGCTATTGAAACCAATCATTTAGTACCCTCCTAGTTTAAATTTTAAAAAATTGATCTACATCTAATACAAATATTGTTGCTCCACCAACTTCAACATCAACAGGATACGGAACATAGACACCCGATGTTGTAGAAAATGGTGATGGGTTAGTCACTACTTGTTTTCTAGTTTTACAAGTTTCTTCAACTATTTCCAGAGCTTCTTTTACTTTATCTTTTTCAACACCGATCATAAGAGTTGTATTTCCAGATTTTAAAAATCCACCTGTGGTGGCAAGTTTAGTCACTCTATAACCTTGTTCTGTTAATAAATCAATCACATCTATAGAATCTTCGTCATTAACAATAGCTATTATTAATTTCATAAGATTACCTCCTAGTTTATTTAAGTTTAAAATATTCTAACATCTTACTTAAGACTGAAAATACTATCAACTATATCTATAATTATACTATATCCAATGGATAATTGAAAACTTCATAAAAATATATTTACAAAACATCTTTTATATTTTCATAAACATCTTTTGATATGTCTTTTTTGCTTTTTAAATTTCCATTTACTGCTGATAATACCTTGATCCAATTATATTTTTCACTAACATAATTAGATATATGATAGGAAGTTAAAATATGATTCTCATCTTTTTCGTGAATATCTTTTTCTGAAAGACCTGTGAATTTATTTTTTCTTTTTTTAGTAATCTCCATAGATAACTCAGGTGGCATATCCAGGAAAATAACTTTATCTGGAATAGGTATTTTATACATATTAAACTCCAAATCATAAAGCCAATCTAAAAATAAATCTACTTTTTCAATATCTTTTATTTTAGATGCTTGGTGGAGCATATTCGCTGTAGTATACCTATCAGCAATAACTATTCCACCTTTTTTATAAAATTCCTTCCATTCTGTTTGATAAGTAGCATATCTATCAGCCGCAAAAAAACTGGATGCTACATATGCTGAAACATCATCTGGATTGTCACCAAAATCTCCTCTTAAATACATTTTTACAAGAGATGAACTTTCCGAGCTATAGTTTGGAAAAGATATTTTTTTAACATTAAAACCTTCTTCTTTCAGTCTTTTATAAAGAAGCTCTGATTGAGTTTCTTTTCCTGATCCATCCACACCCTCTATTACAATTAATTTACCCAAAGTTCTTCTCCCTTTCCCTAATTGCTGCCTCTAATCTTTTAAGAGCCTCTTCTATATATTTTCTAGGATAAGCAATATTCATTCTTTTAAAAAGTTTTCCTTCTTTACCAAACATAATGCCATCATTTAAAAATACTTGCGCCTTTTTATTTAGCAGCTCATTCAATGCTTCTTCGCTTAGGCCCAAACCACTAAAATCAAGCCACTGGAGATATGTTCCCTCCAAATCAAAAGTTTTAATTTCAGGTATATTTTTTTCTAAATATTCTTTTATAAAATTATGATTTGAATAAACAAGTAAGTTTAATTCATCAATCCAGTCCTCACTTTTATTATATGAAATTTCACAGGCTTTATACCCAATAGCATTATTCGGGAAAATCTGTCCTTCTTCAGCCTTTTCTTGAAATTTAGTTCTTATTTCCTCACTTGGTATTATAGTATTAGCTAGTTTTAAAGATGCTAAATTAAAAGACTTACTTGGAGCAGTGCAAAGTATCACATCATCTTTAATATCTTCATCTACGTTAAATAAAACTGTATGCTCATTTTTATCCATTATTATATCAAAATGTATTTCATCAGAGATAATTTTCACTCCATGTTTTTTAGTAATTGATGTAAGTTTTTTAAGTTCTTTTTTACTCCATACTCGCCCCACTGGATTATGTGGGCTACAAAGTATTAAAAGTTTATTTTCTTTTTGAGAGCATTTCTCCTCAAAACCTAAGTAATCTATAGAATAACTATTATTTTCAACTTTTAACTTTGACCTTACTATTTTTCTGTGATTAGATTCAATCAATCTATAGAAATGTGGATATATAGGTGTAAAAACTATTACTCCGTCTTCTTTTTCTGTTAAAGTCTTAATCCCTATATCTATAGCTGTAAGGACGCCATCAGTTGGTATTATCCATTCTTTTAATACTTTGAAAGAATGTCTCCTATCCATCCAAGATATAAAAGAATCATAATATGAATCTGTTGCTATTGTATATCCAAAAGGATTATTTTCCACAAAATCTTTAAGTGCAGATCTTATCTCTGGAGCTGTTTCAAAATCTAAGTCCGCTACTGTAAAAGGAACAATGTTTTCTCCAACATTAGGGTTAGATTCTTTCATTTGCATATATTTAACTGATCCACTATTTCTTCTATTTTTTATGTCTTTAAAATTATATTTCATAGCTTCCTCCATTAATATTTTAATTTATACTTATAACTATATCATGTTCTTATTTTCATTATATATTATTCTTTATTAAAATAAAAAAAGCCCTAGATTATAATCTAAGACTTACTTACTATGGAGGCGCCACCCGGAATCGAACCGGGGGTAAAAGTTTTGCAGACTTCTGCCTTACCGCTTGGCTATGGCGCCCTGGTGGCTCCACTCGGAATCGAACCAAGGACACGAGGATTTTCAATCCTCTGCTCTACCAACTGAGCTATGGAGCCTTCTTACTCTCTCAAAGCTACATATATAGAAATTTAAGAAAAACAAATAATTTTGATCAAGCCCTCGACCTATTAGTATGAGTTAGCTACATGTATTACTACACTTACACCTCTCACCTATCAACCTTGTA
>JAAZDF010000190.1 GCA_012512905.1 Clostridium sp. | reverse complement strand
CAGCAACCAATTCTGCGCGCTCTATCGCAGCCTCAGCTAAAGCCTGATCAAGATCTTTTAAGCGATTAAGAGGCCATCCAGAACCAAGCGGTTCCCATGCCCAACGAGTAACATTGGCGAGTTTCGGATGTTCTTTAGATCCGAATACCATTCTTGTTGCTAGAGCGTTTATACTTAACTGCTTAGGGATTTCGTATACTTCAGCCAAAACACCTCTTAAATTATCCTGCACAGTCTCCCAATTAACTTTACTGGCAGCGACTCCCGAATACGACTCCAAGTGTTCCCAAGAAACAACTTTCAATCTATCAAATAACCCTGCCTGGGAGTGCTGATATTTTTCAACAATATCTACTGGTAACTCATAAGCAAGAAGTCTATTTCTTATTACTGGCTCAGACGCTGTTTTTTCTACATCTTCTAACCATTTAGCTCCAGCTGGCCAATGACATACTAGAGTAATAAAGCCATTAACTCTCTTGCTATATAAAAGCCTCATAAATGGCCAACTAAATTCAGTTGATTCTAAAAGTGCGATTTCTTGTTCAGCAAGTGCTTCACGACTAGTATTATAAATTTTAATTAACAAGCCATCTTTATCTTTATCAGCGCACGATGCAACAGTAATATAAGCAACATTACCTAACTCAACAAGCTGGCAGTCTTTACTTAAATCAACACTATCTAATGAAGAAAACTTCTCTCTGCAGATATCATCAATCCACTTCTGCTCATTTAAATCTAATATTAAACTTTCGAAAGCAAAACTCAACTCTCCTCTAACTTGATACTCACTATTCGGTGCAGATGAAAATATCTGACCTGCACGCACTCTATTCTTATAAATCAAGTATCCGCTATTAAATACTATTGTCATCATTACTAATACTTGCCGATATAAAAGCAAGGAAACAAAAGAAATTAACAAGCTAGGCATAACTCCTTTCCAATAATCATTAATAGCCCAAATCAAAGCAAAAACAAAACCAAGATGCCACCAAACCTTATAGTAGACAGAAAGCCATTTTGAGCTATCATTTACTCGAAAACTAAAAACCCTAGTGAACAAATAAATCAATGACAACGAAAATAAAAAATAAAAAATAAAACTAACGACTAAAGATGGGTAATAAAAAAATAAGAACAAAAAAACAAGAACGGAATATAGAAGAGCAGAAAATAAAAAAACATGATGCTCATATATATTCCTAGCAAAAACTCGATAATTATTAAAAAGCCCCGTTTTTTTATTTCTTAAAATAGCTCTATCAGCACCTGAACTTACCAAGTAATCAAATATAAACTCTAATAACAAATGAACGATAAAAATAAAAACAACTATTGCACCAAGATAAGCGACCTGACGCTTAACATCTAACCCATCAAAATAATTAAAATAATTAAAATATTCTGAACCAGCACCTGAAGCAACTGCTAGTATCTTCCATGGCAATATCATAGCTATAAGAAATGATATTTTTGACATAACAAAAGAAGCTGCCGAAAAAACCATATGCATACGCGTCAATTTATATATATAAAAAAACATCAATTACTCTTCAAGCCAGAATGACTTATAAAATCCAGGCGCAATATATTCACACCAAAAGTTTTATATTAATTACTTCTCTCAACAGCCTCGCATATTTTCTCATTAAAAAAAGCTGAGCGTTGTGTTTTTTCAGGCCACACATATGGTGATAATTTATTTTCAACTGAAATATTAAGACTTTCTTTTGCTAGATTATTAAAAACACTCTTAATGACTGAGCCATTTAAAAAATATTCTATTTTAAAAACAGGCCTACCATTAGAGTACTTTAATGCTAAAAACTCTTCATCAATAAAAATATCTTTACTTTTTTTCCTTCTAGCTAAGTCTCTCCAATAACGCGAAGCGGAATAGCTTTCCTTATAAACATCAGTGCAACTAACAGGCTCAATCTTATCTATACTACTTTTATCAGGTCCGATAAAAGCTTGTTCAACCCAGCGAGCCATTCCTTCTAAGTACCAGCCCACTTTAAACATAGAGTTAGAATATTGATACATATGAAATAACTCATGAGCAGGTGTAACATTTTTAGTAAAATCAAGATCTTTATTTATTCTGATTTTTATACCGCATGAAAAGCTTGGTGCATCAGCACTAGTTTTTTCTGCAATAACTTCGTCAAATGCCACACCATTACCCTTTTCCATCTTGACCAAATGAACATCTATAAATCGTGCTTGATTATATCTTGGCTGCAATAATGGTTGTATTAACCCCAATTTATTTGAAAAGTATTTATCAGCAGAATGCAGCTGTAGTAACAAGTCACTAATTATTTCAGGATTTTCATTCAAGATATTAATTTCTTTCGAGCCCCTTATTTTATGCTTCCCCTTAGTTGCATACCAAACTCGAAAAGGATACGACTCAACGCTATTATTTAAATGCTTTAGCTCATTAAAAACAAGCTCTGTACAACCACTATTATCAGCACTTGATGCTGACGTGTAAAAAACAAAAGCAGCTAAAAAAACCTTTAAAAAACTCATAATGATTAATTGCCTAAACGACTTAATACTTCACTCCATTGCTTTGCAACTACAGCTTCAGAATATTTTCTTGAGCTGATACGTGCTTTTTTTGAAAGCTCCAGCTGGCGTGTAGATTCGGTCATAATATAGATAACTTTTTCGGCCATAGCTTGTGTGTCAGGATAAGGCACTAAATAACCATTTTCACCGGACTGTACTAACTCCCGAGGCCCATAAGGAACATCAAAACAAACGACAGGACAGCCATGCGCTAAGCTTTCAGCAATAGTTAATGAGAAAGACTCTGACTGGCTGGAAATAATAGAAAGTCCTGCCGATTCATATTCTTCAGCAACATTATTACACCATCCATGTAGAAATATATTATTCTCCAACTTAAGCTCGACAACCAGTTTTTTAAGCTCAGCCAACTCTGCTCCAAAACCGTAACAATGAAATGTAGCACTTGGTATCTCTTCAACAACTTTTTCAAAAGCGTGTATTGCAAGTTCATGGCGTTTTTCAATACTATATCGCGCAAAATAAACAGCTTTATACAGATTTCGCTTTAAATTAAACTCTTTAGGCAATCTATTCTCATATGTGTGTGGAATAGCATATATATTCCTTGCCTGAAATCTATCTAAAATATCTTCTTTCTGAAGTAAAGTTTGAACTATGACGGCATCTGTCTTAGTGAGGTCCTTAAAGACAGAAAAATAATTACTATTTATTCTGCTACTATTTTTTTCTTTATAATTCACCACATGTAAATTATGTATCGCAGAAATAATATAAGTTTTATCTTCCTTATCCTTTAAAGACTCTTTAAGTTTAACTGCCACATCATAAAAAACTTTATTTTTATCAACCAATAAAACTTTATTTTCTTTTTTACCATCAAAATACAATGATAAAAAATAATATATAAAATCATTTTCATTATAAAAAACACAAACAAACTCACCTACATTTGAAACAACTTGAAACCTAACTTTCTCCAATTTATCTTTAAAACTATAAAAAAAATCTTTAATTAATGAAATTGTTCCATTAGGCCTATAATATATTTCCTGACTCACCTTTCTGTCTTCTTCTCTTAAAATCTGAGTCCGACTAAGAAAGCCCAAGCAATCATAATAGTCTCGACGCCAAATCTTACGCTGATCAAATCTATTTATATAACTAAGAAGCCCAGAAAATTTATTATATACAAGATACATAACAACATATCCTGAGCTATCAATTATTTTTTTATTTCCATTCACCTTAACAACAGAAAAACCTTTATCAATAAATACACTTTTTTCTTTATAAGCCAATAAATTTCTATCTACAGACTGAACAAGATCATATATATTTACAGTTTTAGTATCAGGCTGCAATCTACCATTTTCTTTTAAACTTAGAATCTCTAAATACTGATGAGGACTATACTTACTTAGTATAAAAATAGGATTTATATTTAACTCTTTATAAAACAGCTTTGCTCTTAGTAATGCTGAGTTTTCAATACCTGTACACTGCAACCCCAGATCAATATTTAAAAAATAAATACTCATATTAAACATCAATTTATTCTTAATTTATTTAACAGCCTAGCTGGTATAACATCTACTCTTTCATCACACCATAATATATCCTCCTTGATGACCCTAGCTGGTACACCTGCACAAATACTATAAGAAGGTATCTCCCCAGTAACCATTGCACCGGCAGCAACTACAACATCAGAACCTATAGAGCCACCCTTCATTACCCAGCTTTTCCTTCCCATCCAAACTCTATCGCCTATATAAATATCACTTGGCAAATTAATTTTTAAGCCTGTAGTTCTGTCAAATATAGAATGGGTATCAGATGTGTAAAATGAAGCATCAGAAAAAAGACACTCCTCACCTATTGTTAGTTTGGTGCCCTCAGAAACAACCATATTAATAGGAAAATTACATTTAGTTCGAGAGCCTATTACTACTGTACATCCAGAAGATACTGAAATAAATCCTCTAAGAATCACATTATCACCAACAATAAGCTCTGAATTATCAGCTAAAACAATTCTTGCACCAATTAAACGCACATTTTCACCAAATCTTGTATAACAAGAATCTCCTTTCCTTTCAATAACAGAACGCTGGTCAAGTACCGCTTCATTGCTCATACTCATAATACTCACTTAAGATATTTTACAACTTTATCAAAACCAATAGAATTAGAAGCCTTTAAAACAATATGATCATTATCATCAAGCCAAGCAGAAACATTATTAATTAATTCAGCAGAAGATGGATACCACTCTTTTCTTACAGTTT
>JAAZDF010000027.1 GCA_012512905.1 Clostridium sp. | reverse complement strand
TATTAATTTCGCAACCATTTCTGTATGTTCCTCTTTTTCACAGAAATATGCACTTTTAAATATTGAATTTCTTTCCTTTGCTGATATAGAAGGATAATCTATTAAAATATCACTTATTTCTCTCATAGCTTTATTATGTTCATTGTATATTTTTATAGAATTTTCCAAGTTAGCTTTAGTAAAGTCATTTCCTGTAATCTCTTTTAAGTCTGAAATAACTCGTTCATATCCTGCTTTAGTAAAATCTGAAGCTGCACTGCTATTTCTATTTTGTGGATAGGTCATAGGTATAAATGGAATATCTTCTACTCCATATTTCCAGTTTTCACCTAAACACTTAAGTGAATCACAAAGGGACGGAATAACAATTGCACTAACCCCTTCATATTTACCCTTTATACCAAGTTCTAAAATTGATTGAGTTATACTACATATAAAAGCTGGAAAATAACTTTTAGACTTTTCAAGCTCCATATCCGCACCCCAAGCTCCAAAAGGAATTATATCCATAGCATGAATTATCTCTTCAGGAGTATATACAGGTACGCATGCTACAACTTTTTTCCCTTTATCCAAATATTTTTTTAGTTGCTTGTCTGGAGAGTTAGCTATATTTTTAAAATCATTTAATACATCTACTAATTCTGACATATTTATTTCGCTCCTTTTCTAGATTCCATTATTTCAGTAAGTCCCTCTACTCTAGTTTCATACTGAGCTTCTGAGAAGTTTCTTGGATCTGCTTGATCTCCGTCAAAAGAAACTACTGGAACATCACAGTCTTCACCTATTTGTCTACTCATCTCATACATAAATCCACTCCATAATTTACAAGATCTATTTGTATGAACTAAAATTCCTTCTGCATTTGTAGTTTTTACTATATCTTTTCTAACATCCCTTGCATGCTCAAGGTTCATAGCGTTAGGTAAATTACAATATGCTTCTACAAGTCCATCTAAGTCATCATATATAAATCCAAAAGCATCTGCATATATTGTAGCTACCATGTTAATATCTCTAGATTTCAAACCTCTAAAGGTCGTTCTTAGATGTGGCCAACATGCTATACCTTCAAACATAATTCTATGTTTTTCTTCTCCTCTAAATGTACTTGTCCCATCTTTAACTGCCTGTTTATATTCTTCTGTTAAAAGTTCAAAAGCTTCAGCAGCTTCAACAGTTCCTCTAGCACAAACCGCTACAGCCATATGATTCAGTAGATCAAATCCACTTAAAGGTGATGGTTTGTATTTTGTATAAGATGTTGCTTCAAGCCAAGCTCTTGAGGTACGATTTGAAATAGCCATAACTTCCTGAAATCTATCATCATCCCATTTTTTTCCAGTTATTTCTTCAAGTTGCTTTATAGCTTCTAAAAACTGAGTTTTTACATAGCTTATCTGAGCATCTGATACTTCATAGTTTGGATTGAAAGGAATATCAATTAAAATTAATGGTATATCTAATTCTTTTGATACATTCTCATACCATTTAATCATAGTATTACAAATGTTATTACAGCAAAGTAAAAAATCAGGTTGCGGCATATTTTGTTCTGGCGCATCTTTTATCTTCATGTAAGCGAGACTTATACGAGCGTAAGCACAAATATCATTTGAATATCCATCTTCTTCTGCAATGCTGCACATTTTCTCTCCAGCACCTCTTGCTGCAATAGCTGCTGCTTGATTTTCTGGATAAACAACTTTAAGTCCTAAAGTTTCGAATATTTCCTGAGGGAAATTACTTGCACACCATCCTACCATTTCACCATTCTCTTTAGCTTCATAAGCATCTTTATAATGATTAACTATGATTTGGTTTAATTTGTATTTTGCTGAGTTTTTATCAATTTCTCTTCTAGGTTTCTTAGTTTTTTCTGACAATTTAATATCCTCCCTTTTTATTGTTTATAAATTTATCATAAGCGAATAATGATGCACCTAATGCTCCCATATACTGTGCTTTGTCATTATATATAATGTCCTTTTCTAAAATACTTTCAAGTGAGTGTCTCACACCACCATTTTGTGCTACGCCGCCACTCATAAATACTCCATCTTTTATACCTATTCTTTTAGCAAGACCAGCCACTCTTCTAGCAACTGATTCACATATACCAGCTACTAAGTCCTCTAGTTCTACTCCTCTAGACATTTGAGATATAACCTCTGATTCAGCAAACACTGTGCAAGTGTTTGAAATACTAACTGGGTTTTTAGCGCTTTCTGCATATTCTTCTAATTCCTGAACATCTATGGCTAAAATACCTGCCATTACATCTAAAAAACGCCCTGTTCCTGCTGCACACTTATCATTCATTAAGAAATTTGACATTTTACCATTTTTATCTAAAGCTATAACTTTTACATCTTGTCCGCCTATATCTATAATTGTTCTAGTCTCTGGTTCACTAAAATAAACTCCCTTTGCATGGCAGCTAAGTTCACTCACTTGCTCCATACTCTGACTAAAATTTGATCTTCCGTATCCAGTAGAAATAACGTAGGATAAATCTTCTTCACTTAATCCAGCTTCTTTTAATGCCAAATTATAAGCTTTTAAAGGGGATCTTGTACCTGCTCCACCTTTTAGAAGTGTCATAGAAAGTATTTCTTTTCGATCTGAAAGTATTACACATTTCGAAGTAGTAGAACCGATATCAATTCCTAACGTATATATCATAAAACCTCCTTTTTATTTAAAGATTCTTTATTGTTAGTTAATAAATAAACTTATCTAAGTAAAAAATATAAAAACTATATTTATTCTTATATTAATTAAGATTCTGTTTCATAATGCTGCTTTGTTTTTAAACTTTACTACTTGTAAAGATAAATTTGAATCATAGCTTGTAACATGTAACTAGTATACAAGTAATGTTTAAAAAATAAGTTATTAACGTTATTTAATTAACAACTGTTTAAATTTTAACATTTATTTTTATGAATGTAAACCCTTATTTGAATATATATATTTCTTTATAGTAAAACCAAGCGAGTTTTTTCTATTTTTATTGCTTATTTTTATTTTTAAATCATCTAATATTCTTTGATAATGCTGATAAAAAGCCATCTTAAAAGGGTACAAAACTTTTCATAATTTTGTACCCTTTTAAGATATATTGTATTTATTTTTTTATAATCTTTTTTTAAAATAATCAGGATATTCTTTTCTAGCTCTTTCTAAATAAAAATCATCAATTAATAAATGCTTCCTAACATAGTCATAAGCCGATTTTATATCAGAGTTTTTTATACTCTCCAGTATTTGATTATGTTCATCTAATATTATCGGTATTTTATTTCTATAAATTATATCAAAATTTCTCCACCTAGCTATATGTATATTAGAATCTTTTATTATCTCTCTAAGTCCTAAAAGATTAACACTTTCAAGTATTATTTTATGAAAATCAACATCTACCTGCTGAAATTTGCTTTCATAGTCTTTATCTTCTTTGTATCGTTTTTGAATAGAAATATTTTCTTCAAGTTTTTTGATAACTTCATCTTTGTTTTCAAGTTTTATAACTTTATGAATTGCTTCTAGTTCTATTAAACTCCGAACATATAATGCGTTATTTACATATTCTATATCAAAGGGACTTATATATGTACCAATTTGGGGGAACCTTTTAATTAATAACATCTGCTCCAGTTTTGAAAAAACCGTTCTTATGGAAGATCTTGATACATTGTAAACTTCTGCCATTTCATTTTCACTTATCATAGAACCAGGCTCCAGCTCTAACTTTCTTATTTTTTTACATAAATCATTTAAAATATCGTTTGTTGATAAAATACCATAACTCATACTTATTATATTTCACACTTTATAGATGCAAAATACTTCCCCTCTTTTCATAATAATTATTTTACCTATGATGATTATTATATCAGCTATTATGCTAAAAGAGAAACTTCCTTCCTTATTATAGCTTTCATTTTTTATATATCACAAAAAAAGACTTTTTTTAGACTATAAGTGAATTCTTTCTTATTTCGTTTAACTCATCTATAGTAAAAATACCAAGTTTATAAAGAAATAAATACTGCTCAGATGCGCTACTATCAAATAGTAAAAGATCATCTGTATTTACTGTTATAGTAATCCCCTTATCAAAAATTTTTTTAATAGGGTATTTTTTCATATCTTTAAATGCACCCAGCTTATAATTGCTAATAGGACACATGTTTAGCCTTATATTCCTTTCTTTAATTAAATCTAGGGTATAGTCGTCATTATATGCTCCTATACCATGCTGAATCTCATCGACATTTAATATTTCTATTACTTTTTTGACATTTTTATGGTTAGAAAACTCTCCTGCATGGGCTTTAAGTTTCAGGTCATACTTTTTTGCATGATTAAAGTAATCTCTAAATCTATCATAATTGTTAACTGATTCATCTCCATATAAATCTATTCCTGTAAATACACCGCTTTCTATAACAGGCACTACAAAGGTGTTTAAATCTTTTTCGGATATATCTTTAATTATTCCAATCTCTGGCCTAAAATCAATTTTATCAGTATATTTTTCTTTGATTTTTGTAAATTTACTAAAGAGTTCATTTTTATTTGTAAACAGCATAAGGTCATCATAATCTATATTTGTTTCTAAAATTTTAACTCCGTCATTTATAGCATCCTTTATAGTTAATTCTATAAGATCTTCTAAATCTTCTTTTTTCTTGATGTGAGTAGCAACTTCATTTTCAACATAACTGATAAGTCCTTTAATTCCGTTTAGCTTTTCAGGAGCTTTCTTTACGTTTCCTCTCGCCCAATCATTAAAGTTGTCATATTTCATCCCTAAAAGACCATGATTATGAAGATCTCCCTTATCTACTTTTTTAAGCTTATCTAAGTTTTCTTCCTTTATTCCTTCTTTAAATATCCTCTCATCTATATTGTTTTTCACAGTTTTCACTCCTAATTAATTTTACAAATTTCAAAATAAATATAATGGTATTAAATTTAAATTATACATTTATATTATTAACTTTTTATTATCAGAATGCTTATTTTTCGTAAAATTTAAAATCAATATATAGTATTTTTTTTATAAAGAGAAAAAATGAGCATATAATCTTACTCATTTCTTGCTTGCTTCTTGTTTTTTATTTTTATATTAATGCTATTTTAAAAAACACCTAATAAGAAATTATAATTCTAACTGCTGTTATATGGAATCTCTTGCTCTTTTTAACATATTTATATCTAATTCATGATCAAAATTAACTATACATGTATCATATATATAATCTCTTAGCTCTTCAATTATTTTTGTTTTATCTTCAGATGAGGAGGTTTTTATAATTTTTAATGCATTTAAAAGAGCAATAATAACAGATATATCTTTTTTCCCATAGTGTGCTATTTGATAAAATGTAAAATATAAATCTTCTTTAAAGTCAAAATCTTCGTATATTATTCGTGTTTTGGAGCTATCTTCTTTGATAATATTATAACTTCCTTCTATTT
>JAAZDF010000026.1 GCA_012512905.1 Clostridium sp. | reverse complement strand
TCAATAACTAATATATCATCTGGATACAATTTAGCACTAGATTTTCCAGAAAAATCTTCAGCTGCTTGATTAGCTTTATCTATAGGATTACCATTTTTATCTTTAAGCTCTGTTAATGTCACTTCAAGTATATCACCTTTTGGTCTTAAAACTTTAATTGTGTCACCTGGGAATATTCTATTTTTTTGACCTATTGTATACCTTCCATAGCCTAGGTCTTCTTTAACAATTCCAACCAGGTCGTGGGTCCTTATATACGAGCTATCACTATAAACCTCTGTATTACCTCTGCCAAAATAAAAACCTGTATGATAATCCCTATGGCTTACCATTGAAAGTATTTCTAGCCATTTAGGATTATAAGTATAATTTTCTGGGTCTTCCATATAAAGGTCTATAGCCTCTCTGTAAGCCTTTACAACAGATGCTACATAGTACTCGGATTTCATTCTACCTTCAATCTTGAGGGATGATAGGCCGGACTCCATAAGCTCTGGTATATGTTCTATCATGCAAAGATCTTTTGAGTTCATGATATACGTTCCTTTATCATCTTCTCTAATTTCCATAAACTCTCCAGGTCTTTCTTCTTCTACTAAGTAGTATTTATATCTACAAGGCTGAGCACATGCTCCCCTGTTTGCATCCCTACCAGTCATGTAATTTGAAAGAAGACATCGTCCTGAATAAGCCATGCACATTGAACCATGAATAAAGGCTTCTAGTTCTAAATCTTCTGGTATATCTTTTTTTATCTGAGCTATTTCTTTAAGGCTCATCTCTCTTGCAAGTATTATTCTTTTAAGTCCAATTTTATGCCAAAATATTGCTGATCTTGAGTTTACATTATTAGCCTGAGTAGAAAGATGAAGCTCAAGATTTGGAACGACTTCTCTTGCTGTCATTATTATTCCAGGGTCTGATACTATCGCTGCATCAAAACCTAATTCATATATTTTTATCAGGTAATCTTCAAGGCCTTTCATATCTCCATTATGAGGGAAAACATTTAATGTTATATAAACTTTTTTACCTCTAGAATGAGCATAGTCAAGAGCCTCTACCATCTCCTCATTTGTAAAATTATCAGAGAAAGCTCTTAGATTTAATCTGTTACCACCTAAGTAAACTGCATCTGCACCAAAATCTATAGCGGTTTTTAATTTGCTTAAATTACCCGCTGGAGCTAAAAGCTCAGGTTTTTCCATATTATTTCCTCCTAATTAAGGCAAGTCCATCTCCTACTGTAAGTATAGAGACTTTAAGATCTTCCCTTTCTTTTAAATAATCCATAAAACTCTTTAGATTATTAATTGTTGTTCTATGTTTTTTTATATCTATATCTTTTGCAATGTAGCCTTTAAATAAAACATTATCGCATAGTATAATTCCATCTTCCTTTAGCAGTTTTAAGCCATTAACAAGATATTCTTTGTAATGGGATTTTCCTGCATCTATAAAAATCATATCATATGTATTTTTACAGGACTTTAAATAATCATTCGCATCACTAAGATAAACTTTTATTCTATCAGTTAATCCATGCTTTAGAATATTTTTTTCACTCAAAGCAAGCATATCTTCATTTCTTTCTACAGTGTCAATTTTAGTCTCTTTATAAGACTTAGCCATAAGTATTGATGAATAACCTATAGCCGATCCAAGCTCTAATATATTACTTGGCTTTTTTATATTTACTAGAAAACTTATAAACATAGCTGTATCTTTGGAAACTATAGGAACATAGTTTTCCTCTGCATAGCTCTGCATAGAGTCTAGTTCTTTGAAATCATAAAAAGACTCCACATAATTTTGTACATCTAAATCTATAAAACCATTCATATTAATTACCTCTTATCTTTTTAAAAATGCCTATACCATTATAATAGCTATAGAGAGAATATACAAATCAAAAAGCTACAAACATATAAATAATTTGTTTGTAGCTTTATTAATAATTCTATAAGTTAAATTTTCTTGTAACTGTCTCACTTTAAAATAAAATTTTATATTTATTTTTATTTTGATAAAACATCTAAGTATTCTGGTCTTTCTAAAAATTCTTTTTTAGCAAAAGGACATAGGGGAATAATTTTCACCTTATTTTTTCTTGCCTCTTTTACTAACTCAGCAACCAATTTTCCTCCAATACCTTGTCCGCCATAATTTTCATCTACAAATGTATGGTCTATAATCCAAAGTTTTTCAGATTTTGAATAAGTACTTTCACCTATACTTTTATTTTCATCATAAGCTACTGCTTTATTATTTTCACTATCGTGTACAATTTTTATCATTATATACCTACTTTCTTTTATAACTAAGGGCTTTAGATGGACATTTATCAATGACATTTTCTATTTTTGTATATGGTTCTTCGTCTAGTTTAATCCAAGGTCTTCTTTCTACATCAAATACTTTTGGAGCACCTTTAACGCACTCTCCTGCATGTTCGCAAATATCTGGCTCCCAATAAACAATAATCTCATCCGTTTCATATTTTCTAACTTTTTTATTTACCATAATTCCTAGCTCCTTACCTTTCTTTAATATTTTATGTACAGACTAATACCTACTTTAATTTTTATATACATCTATTTTAAAAAATAAGTCCTTTTTATTTATATAATTTCACTCTATCTTCTAAAGGTGCAAATTCTTTTTCTCCTGGCTCTGATGTTGGTTTTCCAAAAGGCATTTGTGATCTCATCTTCCAGCCCTTAGGTATATTCCACTCTTTTTTCACCTCTTCTTCTATAAGCTCGTTATAATGTTGAAGCGATGCACCATATCCTTCCAGTTTCAAAGATGTCCATATATTAGATTGAAGCATTCCACTTGATTCCAGTGACCATAATGGAAAATTATCTTTATAAAGTGGGAATGATTCTTGAAAATCTTCTACTATATCATGATCTTCAAAGAATAATACTGTACCATAACCTGAATTAAAAGAATCTATTTTTTCATCAGTTGGAGCAAAATTCTCCTCTGGCACTACTTTTCTAAGGGCCTCTCTGGTTATTTCCCATAGCTTTGTATGATGGTTACCAAGTAATAATACTACTCTAGCTGTCTGGGAATTAAATGCTGATGGTGTATGCTTCACTGCATAATCAATTAGCTCTTTGATATCCTTATCGGATATAATCTCTTCTTTGTTAATACCATAATGTGACCTTCTTAATTTAATTGCCTCTTTAAAATTCTTTTTCATTTGTTTATTCCTCCATAAGCTTTTCTTCTTTTTCAAGTAATTTAAATTATTTTATTTTATCATTTTTTTATTTTCTCTATGTCTCAATTTTATCTTACCCTATAAGCTAGCCTTCAAGTTAACTTAATCTTGTTACTATTGTAAACCTACTTACTAAAAGTAATCTAATTGTATTATTACATAGTAGCTTTTACATGTCAAGTACTAATTTCGAATCCTTATAATTAAAAAACCCTCTAAGCATCAGAGGATTTTACTATTTTTTATTATACTATCCACTTGTCAGCCCATTTTTGTATTTCATCCATAACTTTACCAAGATCTTTTCCTTTTTTTGTAAGCTCATATTCAATTCTTACTGGAGTTTCCGGGTATACACTTCGCTCTACTATTCCATGGCTTTCTAGCTCCTTAAATCTTTCTGTAAGCATCCTAGCACTCATGTTCGGTATGGAAGCTGATATATCAGAGAATCGCTTTTCTCCATTTAATAAAGTTCTTATAATTAAACCAGTCCATCTCTTACCCAATAATTCAAAGGCATTTTCAAACTTTGGACATAAATTATTTTTTTCCATTCCATTCACCGCCTACTTTAATTATATCATACCTAGTATATTAAAGTAAGTCTGTTATTTTAATATACTAGGTATAGCTGCTAGATATTTAGAGTAATAATCTAATCTTTGATAAAATTAGAAAACTAAGCATCAGAAATCAATCGTAAGCTTAGTTGGTTTAATATATTAATTTTTAATAAAATAATTTTAATTTTTAAACCCCTTACTAATATTTATATATAATACTGCAAATATTGGTACAATCCAGTTTAATCCCACACCAATATTATATAAGATTTTTATCCTGTAAATATCACTTAAGGCAATTAAGAATATAGAAAATGCAATAACAAACATTATTTTTCCCATAAATTTTGAGAGACTTTGAATATCATACTTTTCCTTTTCTTTTTCTGACATGGTATTATAGCCAGCAATCAAAAACGAAGCCTTTCCCACTGAAAATATAATTCCTAATACTACAAATATTAGTATAAATATTAGTGACATAACCTCTTTTGTAGCCATTGAATCTCTCCTTAAATTTATTTTAAACCTATTAGTCTAGCTTCGCGCAGACTTTATACTTTTCTAAGTGGATTTTTATAAATCTTATAAAAAAAAGAGTAAGCCTAGTATTTTGCTTTACTCTTTTTTTAAAAATATATTTTTTTAATTTGCAAACTCTTTTTTCTTTACAAGAAACTCATCGTAGCTATTAGTAAAGAAATGTTTTTTATTTTGCTTATCTAAAACATAGTATATATAATCTGTTGTCTCTGGATTAAGGGCTGCTTTTATAGCCTGAGTTCCTGGATTCGCTATTGGTCCTATAGGAAGACTATTTATTTTATAGGTATTATATGGAGAATCTACCTCTAAATCTTTAAGATAAACCTTGTCTTTCATATCAAGTCCTAGAGCATATACAACAGTTGCATCTATTT
>JAAZDF010000189.1 GCA_012512905.1 Clostridium sp. | reverse complement strand
GAGTCAAGGCTTAGAATGTCATCTTTATCTATTTCTTTTGTATTTAGGTAGTGGCTTTCAGCTTTAAATCCAAAGCTTTCAAGCTCACTTATTATGTATTCTCCTGATTTATGATGACCCTCTGTTCCTGTTAGTCTTCCGTCAAATTCATCTTTTGTTAAAGTCTTTGCGTAGGAAAAAACATTTTCAGTGTTAAAGTCATATAGGCTTTTATACTTTGGAATAACTACGTAAATTACCACAAGTAAAACTGCACTTAGCTTTATAAGAACAGGTTTTTTATACTTTTTAAATTCTTTAATTTCCAGGTAAAGTACCCTTGGAGATAAAGTTCTTACTACCCTTCTTATTATAGTTATAACTCTGGAGTCTCTTTTTTCAAATTCCTCCCTAAGGCCTTCACCTAGAAGGTTAAGCCCCAGTATACTCACAGTAAATATAAGTATTGGAAACACGGTAGGCCACCAGACTCTATCTAAATTCTGTACATCTCTTGTTATCTTTGTAAGCATGCCTCCCCACTCAGGTTCGAAGCCCATAAGATAATTCGCCCTAAAAGACATCGACTTACTTTCCCTTGATGTTCCAACAAAAGTTGAAAGAACAGCAAGCTGAGCTATGAGAAATAAAGCAGAGGCTATTTCTTTAAAAAACAGACTTATACTTGTTGGTATAAGGTGGGGAACAATATTTTGAAGTACTATCTGACTTTTGGTTTTTCCAATAGCTATTTCTCCCTCAATAAAATCCTCATTCATTACAATCTTTGTTTGATCTTCAATCATTGAGGCAAGCTTTGCAAAACCTAAAAATGAAAGAACCACTGCAAAAATAATTATTGATTTATCTATTTGTAGCCTATCAAAATAATTGAAATTAAATATAAAAAAGCTAATAATCAGTATGGGAATAGAGCTAAAAAATGTGTTTAGAAATTTAATCAAAGAAGAAAAGGGCTTTATCTTGATTCCCGCTAAAATCCCAATAGGAAAAGCTAGGAGCATTCTAAAAATTGCTATTAAAAATACTAGTTTCATTGTATTTTTAGTACCAAAAACTATTCTTGCATATACGTCTCTTCCTGCATCATCTGTACCCATTAAATTTTCTTTGTTTGGTCTAATTGGATTTCTTCCAAGTTCTTTTGTCACTTCTCCATCAACTTTAACTTCGATATATTTTACAGGCTCTTCATATATTGGATCATTTGATGTAAAAACCTTTGGAAAAAAAGACATCATTAACAATAAAACAACTACTATAGATCCAAATATTAATGGATAATTTATTTTATTTTCCATAAAACTCTCCTAAACTTTATATTATGACTTTTTCTTATTTATGGGTTAATTATATTCACTGAATTCTATAAAAAGATCCAGTCCTTTAGCTTATACTAAAAGATTGGATCTTCTTGATATTTAAGGATAAAATTTCTAGTATGTATTTTAAGTTATTATATAAAACTACAAGGGCATTGTCAAAATATTATCTCTTCGTCACTACTTTATCCCACTTTTAACTAGCACTTATCCTGACTTATCTAGCCATATCATACAATCAGATGCCCCTTAAAAATTTAGATATTTACTCGGCTTTATTTTCTAAAAGTCCTGATATCATTTTTGCATCTACATCTTTTAGACTATAGACAACTTTATCTGCTTCACTTAGGTCCTGGATAGAATGTTTTTTGTCAAGATATCCAATAACTTTCATATTTGCTCTATTTGCAGCCTCTACTCCATTTTTTGTATCTTCAAATACTATACAGTTTAGAGGATCAACATTTAAGTTTTTTGCTGCCTTTAAAAATATTTCAGGATTTGGTTTTCCTTTTTCTACTTCTGTTCCAGTAATAATATAATCAAACTTATCTCTTAAATTAAATTTATCTACTACTAGATGGACAGTTTTTTTATTATTTGATGATGCTAGGGCAGTTTTGTAGCCTTCTTTGTTTACTAGATCTATTAATGTTTCAAAATGCTCTACAAGTTCTATTTCATTTAGTCTATTTCTAAATCCAACTTCTTTTTTCTTTAGTATATCTTCTATTTTCATATCTAGATCTAATTCTTTTTTTATAAACTCCCACATATACCTATCTGTTGCACCTACAAATTTTTGGTGGTCTTCTCTTGGTAGGCTTCCTCCAAAATCTTCTACCATTTCTCTTTCAACTAACTGATGAATAGGTTCACTATTAATTATAACTCCATCCATATCAAATATAATTGCTTTCATTTCTTTTCCTCCCATAATATAAAATAGTTATTACAGCATTCAAACTACAATTAATTTTGACCTTATATTTTATTATCATCCCTTTATTAAATTTTACTCTTTAGGATACAAAAAAGTGTTTTCATAAAACTTCGATTTTTTTCGAATCTCATTTTCCATTTCTATTCCATATTTTTCATACAAAGTTGGCTCATCAGAAAAAAGATTTGTACCTAGCCCAAGTCTATCACCCTTAATATTAACATTCAAACTAGACAGAGTTGTAGGGAAAAAATCAAATGAATAAAAATCTCTATTTTTAAGTCTTACATCATTTAAATTGCCTGCAGGATTAATAAATACATTATATGTTGTCCTTAAATAGGTATCATCAACATCTTTTACAAACTCTTTATCCATTGTCGGGTGGTCTCCTACAATAACAATACTTGTATTTTCATAAAATGCCTGCATCTTTATCCAGTTTATAAATTCATCTAATTGTCTCGATGCGCATGATATAACATTAGCATACTGAAGCTCATGTTCATCTTCACACAAGTCGCAGACATATCCATCTATATGATGAGTATCAACAGTAAGCATAGTAAAATTAAAAGGGGTTTCCTTTTTTGAAATAATAGTAAGATAATCTTTAGCCCATCTATTTTT
>JAAZDF010000188.1 GCA_012512905.1 Clostridium sp. | reverse complement strand
GATTCTTTACCTATAATATCTCTACTTATTTCATCTATAGCAGTTTCAAAAAAATCTTCACTTTCACCATGTTCTACAACTTGAAGGCCTGAAATCTTACCGCCTTCTACAGCTATATTAACTTTAATAGTTGAACTATATCCTTTTCCTTCTCCTGCATAAGCTCCGTCTGTTAAAGATCCTTCTCCTATACCACAGCCAACTATAGATATAAGTAGTAATATTGATATTCCTAAAAGCAAAAAGTTTTTCTTCATAGACTAGTCTCCTATATATACCTTTTAATTAATCCTATTTCTTCATTATTATTATATTTTATTGATAAAACAGAATCCCTATAGCTCCTTTTATCAATATCCAGTATTAATGTATAGTTATCAATTTCATAATCGTCATAGTTTTGACTTTCTATTTTTCTATTTTCCAGAATTTTAAAATCACGAAACTCCAGGTCATCTATTTCTATTGAAAGATATTCTTTTTTAAACTCAGGCGATAATTTTATCCCTTCACTTTTTAAGCTATCTTTTGAAATTATTGAAAAACTATACTTTATAGTTGAAAAATCTTCTCTATCTATTTTTTCTTTAAAATTTAAAAATTCCACATTTCCTATAGTTATATCTATATTATGAGGTTTTGAAGTATTTATATTTTGATACCAAAACCCTAAACTTTCATCTGGATAATTATAAGAGGCATATATCATTCCATATATATTCCTATCCATTTGAAGATAATAGTAGCCATCGCTATCTGAGTATGCACTATTTAATAGATTATCTGCGAAATCTATAAAAAGAATCTCTGCATTCTTTAATTTTTCGCCTTTTACATTTGATACTTGACCATAGATTTTCGCCATATTCTCACCTCACACTCGATTTGTTTAACCCTATTTATAATAGCATATTTATTTTTATTAGTTACATATATATGTTATTCATTATATTCTTTTAATATCGCTCTCCTAAGCTCATCTAAAGCTCTTGTAGATACTTTTCTTATTACAGCTTCTCTGTTTCCAGAGAAAACTCCTTTTATAACTTCTATTTTACCATTTACAGCTATTCCAATAAAAGCAAGGCCAACAGGTTTATCTTTTACTCCGCCAGTTGGTCCAGCAATACCTGTTGTTGTTATACACACATCACACTTAGTTTTTTCTATAAGCCCTTTAGTCATTTCATATGCAGTTTCATAACTTACAGCTCCATATTTTTCTATAGTTTCTTTTCTTACTCCTAAAAGCCTTTCTTTGGATTCATTTGAGTATGTCAGATATCCTTCATTTATCGACTTTGATATTCCACCTGCATATGAAACTATTTTGCTCATTATCATCCCACCAGTTAGGGACTCTGCTATAGAAATTGTTAAATTATGTCTTAGCAATAATTTCCCAAGAGCATCCTGCAAAGTTTCATTGTCATGTCCATAAATATAGTTTCCAATCTCTTTTAAGACTTCTTTTTCTTTCTCATCTATCAGTTTTATAGCTTCTTCCTTGTTTTCTGCCTTTGCTGTTATTCTAAGAGTGGCTTCTCCTTGTCTTGCGTAAGGTGCAACTGTCGGATTTTCACTGTTTTCAATTATTTCGGACACCCTTGATGCAAGATCCCATTCTCCAAGTCCAACTGATTTTAAACTTCTTGATATTATTGTAGAATCTACAAACTTTTCTAAAAAGGGTCTTACTTTCTCTTCAAACATAGGTATCATTTCAATAGGTGGTCCAGGTAAATTAATTATATACTTATTGTCAGATGATTTCATTATACAACCAGGGGCAGTTCCATTATCATTTTCAAGAACTATAGCATCCTTAGGAAAAAGTGCTTGTTTTTCATTACCATTTTTCATGGCTCTATCATTATTTTTAAAATATTTTTTAATTTTTTCATAAGATGGTTCATGTAATACAAGATCTTTTCCTAGTACCTTAGCTGATACTTCTTTTGAAATGTCATCCGATGTTGGTCCTAAGCCTCCTGTAGTTATTACAAAATCAGAATATGAAAGAGCATCCTTTATTGCATTATACAATCTACTTTCATTGTCTCCTACTGATGTTATTCTATATATGCCCATTCCAAGAGATGCAAGTTCTTTTCCAAGATACTGAGCATTTGTGTTTAATATATCTCCCAGAAGTATTTCTGTACCGACTGTTAGTATTTCCGCGTTCAAAATATCATCTCCTAATTAATCTATTAAGTGAGATACGTCTCCATATCTTATTATTTCATGAGCTTTATTATCCTTAATTTCAATCTCACTAATGCTACACTGCTTAAGTACAGGTTTTCTCCAGTAATCTAAAAAATCTTCTCTGGTAATTTTACTTATTATAGCTTTTAAAGTAACTCCGTGGGTTACAACTAAAATATTTTCATCTTTTTTGCTATTATTTGTTATTATATCTAAGGCGCTTTCTGCCCTGTCTAAAAAACTTTTAAAACTTTCCCCAGAGTTTTCAATAAACTTAAAAGGATCATTCCAGTAATTGTAATAATTCTCACTTTCAACTTTCTTTATATCTTTTATGGTTCTGCCTTCCCAGCTTCCCATATTTATTTCTCTTAACTCATCTAATACTATTAAATCTATATCTTTGTCCCCTTTTGCGTAAGTAGCAGTCTCATAGGCTCTTTTTAACGGACTTGTATAGATTTTATCGATTTTCTTCTCTTTTACTATTTCATTTAATTTTTTTCCATCTAGTACACCTTTTTCTGTTAAAGGTGAATTTTTCCATCCTTGAAATCTTTTTTCTCTGTTCCATTTTGTTTCTCCATGTCTTGTAATATATAGTCTAGTCATTGAAACTCCTTTTCATATTCTTTACTTTCAATTAAAGCTAAAGCTATAGCTCCTATTAAGTTATTATCTTCTCCAAGCTTTGAAGGGACAATCTTAGTATTATCAAACATAAAGTCAAATGTTGTTTTCTTTGCATTCTTTCTTATTTCCTCGAAAAAGAATTCTCCTATTTTAGAAACTCCTCCACCTATAACTATTATCTCTGGATCAAACAAAGTTATTATATTTCCTATTGCAATTCCTAAATACTTAAAAGCCTCATCTAGAATTCGAATAGAAGTTTCATCTCCTTTTAGATAGGCTTCGTAAACCTCTTTACTAGTTACTTTATCTAGGTTTTTAAGGCTTGTTTCTTCCCCTTTATCTATAGCTTCTTTTGCTCTCTTAGCAATAGCTGTTCCAGAAGATAAGGCCTCCACGTCACCATATTTCCCACAATTACACATGTGCTTACTTGAAGGTTCTACAATTATATGGCCCATTTCCAAAGCATTTGAAGTACTCCCTCTATAAGGTTTTCCATTTAAAATTGCCCCTGCACCTATTCCAGTAGATACAGTTATATAAATTAAGTTTTCTTTTCCTACTCCTGCCCCAAAGATAAACTCCCCAATAGCTGCAACATTTGCATCATTATCTAAATAGGTTTTAACTTTAAACTTCTCTGAAATTGGGCTTACAATATCAAAGTTTTTAAATGGCAAATTAGGTGTTTCTATTATTATTCCTTTTTTTACATCAAGAGGCCCTGGAGAACCTATACCAATTGCTTTAATATCTGATAGATTAATGTTTGATTTTTCAATAACATCGTCAATAGTTTTAATTATCCTACTTATAACTACTTCTTCTCCAAGATAAGATTTTGTATCCAAAACAATTTTCTCTACAATTTCACCTTTCAAATCAGATATAGCTGTAGCTATTTTAGTTCCTCCAAGATCTATTCCTATTACATACTTTTTCATAGTATACCTCCAAGTTATAGTTAATACATTACTATATATAATTATAACATGCTTATTAATAAATAAAATCTAGATTAATGCGGATTTTTTATCTAGCAAAATTAAAAATGAGTCTCACCAATAGATGAAACTCATTTTTTAATTTTTCTGTTTTTTATTACTATACCCTTAACTTATATTTTTATCATATAGCTAGGATTATTCTTTAGATTCTCTATATTCCTCTGTTTCTTTAACTATTCTATCAACTTCACTTTCTGGAACTTCTTCATACCTTACAAATTCCATACTAAAATCTCCTCTGGCTTGAGTTATAGATCTTAAGTCAGTTGCATAGTTATACATTTCACTTTGAGGAACCTCTGCAATAACAGTTTGCTTGCCGTCAACTTGTTCCATTCCTAGAACTTTTCCTCTTTTCTTATTAATATCACCCATAACATCACCCATATAATCATCAGGTATAGTTATGTAAGCTTTAACTATAGGCTCAAGTAAAATAGGATTTGCTTCTTTCATACCTTTTTTAAATGCAATACTCGCTGCTATTTTAAATGCCATATCTGAGGAGTCTACTGAGTGGTAGCTTCCATCATATAAGGTAGCTTTTAATCCAATAACTGGGTATCCAGCTACTACTCCTTCTTCCATAGCTTCAAGTAAACCTTTTTCTACAGCTGGTATATTATTTCTTGGTACTGCTCCGCCGACAACTTGATCTACAAATTCAAGATCTTCCTCGCCGTCATTTCTTCTTTCAAATTTAATTTTAACATCTCCATATTGTCCATGACCACCAGATTGTTTTTTATGTTTACCTTGAACATCTGACTTACCTTTTATAGTTTCTCTATAAGGAACCCTTGGAGTGTGGAGATCTACATCTACTCCATACTTAGTTAAAAGCTTTGATTTAAGTATATCTAAATGTGCTTTTCCTTGTCCAAGAACTAATATTTCTGCTGTATCTTGATCCCTATCTATTTTATATGTAGGATCCTCTTCCATCATTCTTTGAAGACCATTTGAAATTTTATCTTCATCACCCTTAGCCTTTGGAGTTATAGCCATAGACATAACAGGTTCTGGAAAATTAAACTTATCATATATTACTTTACATTTTGGGTCAGCAAGAGTATCACCTGTTTCAGTATACTGAAGCTTTGCTACAGCACCAATATCTCCCGCTATTATTTTATCAGTTAAAATCTGCCTCTTACCTCTTAAGAAGAAAAGATTTGAAATTTTTTCGTTTTTATCTTTGTTAGTATTTACAACAGTTGTATCCGGTCTTATGTGTCCTGTTATAACTCTGAATAGAGATATCTTCCCAACAAAAGGATCCGAGAGTGTTTTAAATACAAGTCCTGAAAAAGGGCTATCTTCTTTTAAATCTATAAATTCAGTTTCATTTGTTTGTAAATTAAGTGCTTTTTGAGGAATTGCATATTCTGGAGTAGGGAACCATTCTATTATATCTTCAAGAAGAGTACTCATTCCAATAGATTTTGTTGCACTTCCACACATTACCGGTGCAATTTCACCATCTACACATCCCTGTATTAATGCATCATAAATTTCTTTATCAGTTATTACTTCGTCATTAAAATATTTCTCAAGAAGTTCTTCATTTGTTTGAGCGACAGACTCAACAACCATTTCTTTTAACTCTTCTACTTTACCAGCTAATTCCTCTGGGATAGGAGCTTCTTTCATTTCATTAGTTTCTGGATTATAAATTCTCGCTTTATTTGACACTACATCAATAACTCCACGAAAATCATCTGACTTTCCAATTGGATAATGTACAGGAACAACACTCATTCCATATGTCTCTTTTAATGAATCCAAAACCTTATCAAAGTTCGTATGTTCTCTGTCTAACTTATTTACAAAAAATGCTCTCGGAAGTTTAATTTTATTACAATAATCCCAAGCCTTATCTGTTCCAACTTCTATTCCAGAAGCTGCTGATAAAACAATGACAGCTATATCTACAGCCCTCATTCCTTGAATAGATTCCCCGACAAAATCAAAATAACCAGGTACATCTACTAAATTAAGTTTTATATTTTCATAAGCTAAGGGCGCCACAGAAGCCTGGAGAGAAATTCCTTTTTTCTTTTCCTCTTCATCAAAATCAGTAACTGTAGTACCTTCTTCTACTTTACCAAGTCTATCGGTAGTTTTTGTGTAAAATAAAAGTGCCTCAGCTAATGAAGTCTTACCAGTTCCACTGTGGCCAAGTATACCAACATTCCGTAAATTCTTGATGCTATAATCTTTTATATGCATATAAATTCCTCCTGTTTTTTAATTTTGTAAACCTTTAACACCTATACCATACCAAATTTTCAAACTATTTTCTATATATAGATTAATATTTTTTTATTTTATATTATTAATTTTCAGTTATAAGTATTATAATGTACAGAAGGAGTGAATTAAATGATAATAGAAAATGAAAAAGAGTTTAAGGCTCTTCAAGAAATTGGAAGGATTTGTGCTCTAACCAGAGATGAAATGGCAAAAAATGCAGTTGAAGGAATAACTACATTAGAACTTGATCTTATAGGGAAAAAAATGCTAGATAAATATGGAGCTGAATCTGCACCAAAAAAAGAATACAATTTCCCAGGATATACATGTATCAGCGTTAATGATGTTGTAGCTCACGGTATTCCATCTAATTATGTCTTAAAAAAAGGAGACAAGGTTAACATAGATGTTTCAGCATCAAAAAATGAATATTTTTCTGATACTGGCTTAACTTTAATTATTCCAGAAGGAAGAGAAATAGATTACAAACTATTAGAAGTTGCAAAATCTTCTCTTTATAAGGCAATTGATAAAGCGGTTTCAGGAACAATGACAAATAATGTTGGAAGAGCTGTATTTAATGAAGCTCGTTCTCACGGATTTAATGTTATTAAAAACCTAACTGGTCACGGAGTAGGAAAAAGCCTTCATGATACACCTCAGAATATATTTAATTACAATGAAAGAAGAGGCGCCGAGCTTTTAAAAGAAGGTCATGTCATTGCAGTTGAAACATTTATATCTGAAAAAGATGATTACATAGAAGAGTACCCTGATGGGTGGACACTTAAAACTCCTAATAAAAATATTGTTTATCAATTTGAACACACAATTGTTGTAACAAAGGGCAAAGCTATAATATTAACTCTAGGAGAAGATAATGACTTTTATAGTTTAAAGAAATAATTTATATTTTATTTTAAAGGGATACTGATTGACTTAGTGTCCCTTTTTCAATTTATAGATATTTTAAGGAAATAAAAAACATCTAACCTTTTCAAGATTAGATGCATTAATATTTAAATTGGCTCCGCGAAGAGGATTCGAACCTCCAACCTATCGGTTAACAGCCGAGTGCTCCACCGTTGAGCTATCGCGGAATATATTATAAAATTAAAAATCTGGCACCGACCTACTTTCCCACAGGATTGCTCCTGAAGTATCATTGGCACTACTAGGCTTAACCTACGTGTTCGGTATGGGAACGGGTGTAGCCCTAATAATCATTGACACCAGATTTAG
>JAAZDF010000187.1 GCA_012512905.1 Clostridium sp. | reverse complement strand
TCTTTTTATTCATAATAGCCTGTATCTCCATATATCTGCTGTCACATCAAGTTAAACAGCAATTTGTAAATCAGCCAATTACTATTATAACACACTTTATTAACTATGTTTTAATAAATAAAGATCTTGAAAATTTAAAAATATGCTTTTATAGGTAAAAAGCTTGTTATGCTTTTTCTCTTGCATAAAACAATATTCTTGCAAGGCAAAGCTGCATATCTGCCACCTAGTTTTCCGAACATTTACATACATAACTTATTATTGTTCGTGATTAGTGAATATATCGAAGTTTAGTTTGAATAAATATCCACACTTATAAATAAATATTCATGCATTCCCATTTAATTTTTATTTGATTCCAAGCACCCTATACTAGTGTTAACTGTAGGCTTAGTAAATCTATTTTTTTATCTAATTTATTATTAAGCATATAGATGCTAGTTAATATTCTTATAACAAATTCCAAATTACTTTTTATAACTCTAGTTTTCGTTAGTATAGTTACAATAGCTACTAAAAACCAGATATCTAATAGTAATATCTTTCTCATTATATTAAATTAGTCCAAATTAGCCACCAAGTAACATAGTTAAATCTTATTATTGAAGAAGATCTATAACTCTCTCTATATATAAGTTTTTTAATTATTAAAGCAAAACTTATTGTAATAATTACTAACCTTATGTCTGCTAGCTTTATGAGAAAAGAGTTTTTTATCTAATTGTAGTCTTATTTGTTCTTTCCATTATTAAATTTCAAATTGTCTAAATACTTCAGCTTGAATTTAGCTACTATTAAGTCTTTTAATTTATCTAACAGTCTTCTCTCTATTAATTATCAAACTTTTTAGAAAAAAAAAGACTCACCATTTGGTGAGTCTAAAATTAAGCGCTTTTTAATTTATTATTTATTTTTTTCTTGGATTTCTTATTTCTGCTTGAGCTGCTGCAAGTCTAGCAACTGGAACTCTAAATGGTGAACAAGATACATAATCAAGTCCTACGTTATGGAAGAATTCGATTGAAGATGGATCTCCACCGTGCTCTCCACAAACTCCAAGATCTAGTTCTGGTTTTGCTTTTCTTCCTTTTTCTACAGCAATCTTAACAAATTGGCCTATTCCTTCTTGATCAAATTTTGCAAAAGGATCAAAGTCATAAACTTTTTTGTCTTGATAATCTTTTAAGAAAGATCCAGCATCGTCTCTTGAGAATCCGAATCCCATTTGTGTTAAGTCATTTGTTCCAAATGAGAAGAAGTCTGCTTCTAAAGCAATTTCATCTGCTAGAACACATGCTCTTGGTATTTCTATCATAGTACCAACTAAGTACTTTAAGTCTACACCAGAGTCAGCTATTATCTTATCTGCAGTTTCTGTAACTACAGCTTTAAGATATGTAAGTTCATTAACATCTCCAATTAATGGAATCATAATTTCTGGAATTATGGTTAATCCCTTCTCTTTATTAACTTCAATAGCCGCTTCTATAACAGCTCTTGTTTGCATCTCTGCAACTTCTGGATAAGAAATTGATAGTCTACATCCTCTATGTCCCATCATAGGATTAAACTCGTGTAGATCGTCAACAACATCGTTTAGATACTCTACAGATACTTCAAGTTCTTCTGCAAGCTCTTTAATTTCAGATTGCTTTGTAGGTAAGAACTCATGTAGAGGTGGATCTAAGAATCTAATTGTAACGGCTTTACCGTCCATAGTTTCGTAAATTCCTTTAAAGTCTTCTTTTTGAAGAGGTAAAATCTTAGCTAATGCTTTTCTTCTATCTTCTTCGTTTGTTGCCATTATCATTTGTCTCATTGGGAATAGTCTATCTTCAGCAAAGAACATATGCTCAGTTCTTGTAAGACCAATTCCTTCTGCTCCAAAATCAAGTGCTTGTTGTGCATCATGAGGAGTATCTGCATTTGTTCTTATCTTTAAGCTTCTTTTTTCATCTGCCCACTCCATAAATGTACCGAAATATCCTGATATTTCAGGGTCAACTGTATCTATTTCACCTAAGTATATAGAACCAGTAGCACCTTCTAGAGATATATAATCATCTTCTCCGTATACTTCGCCATTAGCTATTAATGTTTTGTTTTCACTGTTAATTCTTAGACTTTCAGCTCCAACTACACATGGAGTTCCCATTCCTCTAGCAACAACAGCTGCGTGAGATGTCATTCCACCTCTTACTGTTAATATACCTTCAGCTGCAATCATTCCTTCTATATCTTCTGGTGAAGTTTCTTGTCTAACAAGCATTACTCTCTCGCCAGCATCATGTCTTGCTTTAGCATCAGCTGCAGTGAATGCAATTTTACCTGTAGCTGCTCCTGGTGATGCAGGAAGCCCTACAGCAAGCTCTTTAGCATCTTTCATAGCTTGTTCATCAAACGCAGGATGTAATACGTTATCTAATTGTTTTGGATCTATCATAAGTAGAGCTTCATCTTTTGTGATAAGCCCTTCTTCAACCATATCAACAGCAATTTTTAAAGCTGCATGTGCAGTTCTCTTACCGTTTCTAGTTTGAAGGAAGTAAAGTTTTTCTTCTTCTATTGTAAACTCTATATCCTGCATATCTTTATAATGATTTTCTAGTTTTTCTAGAAGTCCTACAAATTCTTCATATATTTCTGGAAATTCTGTTTCAAGCTCTGAAATAGGTCTTGGTGTTCTAATTCCAGCAACAACGTCTTCTCCCTGAGCATTCATTAAGTACTCAGCAAATACTTCATGTTCTCCTGTTGCAGGATTTCTTGAGAAAGCAACTCCTGATCCAGATGTATCTCCTTTATTTCCAAATACCATCTCTTGAACGTTAACAGCCGTACCCCAGCTTGATGGTATATCATTTAATCTTCTATAGATATTAGCTCTTGGATTATCCCAACTGCTAAATACTGCAGTAACAGAATCAATTAATTGTGTTCTTGGATCTTGTGGAAATTCTTCACCCATAACATCTTCGTAATGAGCTTCGTATCTAGCAACAAGTTCTTTAAGATCTTTTTCTGTAAGTTCAGTATCAAGCTCTACGCCTTTTTCATCTTTAAGCTCATCTAATATTCCATTAAAATCACTACTTGGAATACCTTTAACAACGTCAGAAAACATCATTATAAATCTTCTGTAAGAATCATAGGCAAATCTTGCGTTGCCAGTTTCTTTTGCTAAAACTTCAACACCCTTATCTGT
>JAAZDF010000186.1 GCA_012512905.1 Clostridium sp. | reverse complement strand
TTTTCAAAAAGTTCTACCTTTGCAAATTGCTCTAAGTATTCTACCTGTTTTTGATTTTCACCTTCTACAAGGGCAAGGCTAATAGTTGTATCATTTATTCCTGGGGCAAACAGATTTATTAAAACAGCAAATAATATTGGAATTATAATTATATAAAGTGAAATGAAGTCTTTGGAATTTACTTTAAGATCTCTTTTAAATATTATCCATATTCTTTTAAACATATTAATCCTCCTTACCCTACTAATGTCTTCTTGTATCTATAATTTGAAAGTCCAAATAAAGCTATTCCTGTGATTAAAAATCCTCCTGATATAGTTAAAATATATAAAATATCAGCATTTCCAAGAAGAATAGATTTAAATCCCTCTAGCATTTGATAGCTCGGAATAAGACTTATCCATGATGGATTCCAGCTTGGCATAAAATATGCAATATTTGGTATGATCATGAGCATTATAATAGTATAAAGTGCTCCAAAAGCTTGCATAATATTATTATAAAAACTTGCTATTAAAAGCCCAAGGGACGACGCAAAAAATCCTGTTGTTACAAGTAGTACCAATAGAAGTAAATAGTCAGGTCTTAATCCCATTATTGGAATAATGACTATAAAGCTAGACACTACGGAAGTAACCATTATTACCCCTACCTTACTCATTAAATACTTCCAAACTGGTGATGGGGTAAGGGCATATGCTTTTATAACTCCTTCCTGCCTATCTAAAAATATATACGCTGCTATAATAAAGAGTCCCATAAGAGCCCCGTTAAATACAAGTACTGAAGGTAGCATATTTTCCCTATCTGATAGAGATTCGTAGTTTGTAGATAAAGGCCTAACATCTTGACTATCCACTGCCATCTCTATACTTTCATTTGATTCCACATGGAGTATCTTAAGTAGGTCTTTATATTTATCAGATTCATAGCCTTGAAGATAGTATTCATAGCTAAGACTATTATTGCTATCCATTTTAATTGTTGCTGCTACTTTTCTTTCTTTATCAGCCATATATATTAGGTCTTCTTTACTATTTAAAATATAAATCTCTTTAGTATCTGTAGTGAATAGTAATGCATCTTTTTCTTTCTTATCTATTTTTATCTTAACCTTTTCAGCCTTACCATCTATAGTTTCATCTTTGATTGCCCCTAAGTAGACATCGCTTGCCTCAGCTGGCATATCTAGGTATAAGTATTCCTTCGCCTTACTAGTAAAATTATTCGGAACTGCAAATAGAAATATAGCGAGTATTAATACTGCCATAAATATTTCAATATAAAAGTAAAAACCTCTGGAAGCTATTTTTAACTCCTTTACAAAACTAGAAAAGAGTTTCATTTTAAACAAGCCCCCTTCCAGTTACTTTTATAAATATTTCCTCAAGGGTTGCTTCTTTTGTATGCATTGTTTGGATTTCATGGTTTTCAATTACATTTTGAAGTCTTCTCTTATCTTCAGGAAGTACAATAGAGAAAGTTTCTTTTATTAACTCGTCATTTTCTAAATATTCTACCTCTACCAGCTTATCTCCATATTGGAGTTTTAAATTTTCAGGAGAATCTATTAATTTTATTTCTCCATCTATTATAAATGCAACCCTATCACAAAGCTCATCTGCTATAAACATATTATGAGTGGTTAAAAATATTGTAGTTCCTTCCTCATTTTTCTCTTTTATTATATCTTTAATATCTGCGGCTATGGAGGGATCTAGTCCTGTTGTAGGTTCATCTAAAAACCAAAGCTCTGGATTATTTATCATAGATCTTGCAAAGGTAAGTCTATGTTTCATCCCTTTTGAAAATTCTCCTGCTCTAATATTTTCTTTACCATCAAGTCCTACAAGTTTAAGTAGTTCCATTGGATCTCTTGTCTCTACATCAAATAATTTTCTATAAAACTCAAGATTTTCTTTAGCTGTAAGTTTACTATATACATTTGACTGCTCAAAGCTCATTCCTATTTTATTAAACATATTTTTAGAAATGCTTTTTATGTCGTAGCCTGCTACTTCTATATCTCCATCTTGCAGCTGTAAAAGCCCTGTAAGAATATTTTGTACTGTTGACTTTCCAGCCCCGGAAGGACCTAAAAACCCAAAGACCTCTCCTTTTTTAACTTCAAAGCTTACATCCTTAACCTGATATTTACCATCTTTATTATATGAGTGACTTAAATTTTTAACACTAATCATAAAAATACTCCTTCCATTTTAAAATAAATTTCTAGCTATTCTAAAAAAGTTTCTTTGCCTCTATTTCACTTTTGAGATTATAATTATTTATATTTTATTTATAAAAACATAGTTTAAGCATATCAATATAGGTATACATTTCTTTTTCAATTGATTTATAATCAAACTTTATAATTCCTGCTTTTATATTTCTTCTGAATTCATCACTATACTTCTCTAAAGTCCACCTTATTATATTTATTGCTTTTTCAATATCTACATTTTCTTTAAAAAGAGTGTAGTCAATATTGTAGCTGTAAATTTGGCTGTATAGTTCTAAAGGAAACTCTGGATTTATATGCATTATTTCTTCTGCAGTTTTATCTTGAAATACCAAAAGAGAAAAATCAGCTAGGTATGGGTACTTTTGAAACACTTTAAATTTAATCATTGATATTTCCTGTAACCTAAGAAATATGTCTTTTTGCTCCCAATTTAATTCATCTACTACCTTTTCGGTAACTATTTTAATGGAAAAATATTCTAAGTACTTAAATAATTTGTCCTTTGTACCAAAATAATGAAAAAGTAGACCCTTAGATATGCCAGCATCCTCTACTATTACATTTGTAGATGCTTTTTCAAATGTATTTATGCTAAATTCTTTCATAGCACTATTTATAATTCGGTCTCTTTTTTTTATATCTAGGTTGATTAATAATTTATCTATTTTTCTCACCCCTTCTTTACTGACTATTATGGTCAATTATATTATAATATATATTGACCAATCAAGTCAATATATATTATAATAGCTTAAATAAATCTTCATGGTTCATGACTATTCATAAATATTCAGCCAAAATATATCTTGTTTTGTAGAGATTTATGAATGTATATATAGTTAAAAATAATTAAAACCATTTTGTAAGCTGCTTTTTAACAAATTTTACAAAAAAATAAACCAGCTATTTTAGCCGGTTCTATTTTATATATTATTATATAAAAATTCAATTAAACGATTGTTACTCTTTACCTTCTAAAGATTTTTTTAGTTTTACAATTTTTGAATCAGCTTTTCTTCATTACAATTCAAATTAATATTATCAATTATTTCATTTGCTACTATATCTTTTTCCGTCTTATAAGCTTTATCATCTCTAAAATAAATTGCATTTGAATTTGTTATTAAGTTCATTTTTTTATCAGTAATAATGGGTACAAAGCCTAGGTGCTGATTATTTGATCTATAATATAATTTCTCTAAGTGAAAAAAGCCAGTATGGATTTCCCCTACTTTATCATTATTTTCATCATATTCAACATCAGGAAAAATAAGTACTTGGTGTCCCCTATTAAGAAGGTCTACGCTCTGATTTAAGGTCTCAATAATTTTTCTCGATTCACGGTAAACTGGAACGGCCCCACCTGATCTTAAAAGAGGAGGTATTAGAAGAGCTGGAAAAAAGGCTGCTAAAAAGGCTAGTGGTCTAGGTAATTTTATTGTCTTTTTAAAAGTATAATTATAGTACATATCAAAGCAGTCTTTAAAATTTAAAAGGTGTGAAATCACCCAAATATGGACTGTGTCTGGTAACCATACCCCACAAGATATAGGTCCATAAAATCCCTGGTGGTGTCCAACTAGTACGTTAGCCTCATTAAATATTTCATCATCTAAAACTCTTTCTCTTTTTACAAATATTCTAAAAATCTTTCTAACAAACCTGTAGTATAAACCTTTCGGTTTTTTCTCTGGTATATCATTGAAAACCCATCTTAATTGGGTCAAATAACTAAATATTCCTAAAGATACATCGGACATCATTTTTGCTATAACTTCATTAATAGATAAAAGATCATTTAATATATAAGTTAAAGTGATAGATAAGGTTATTAGAGTTCCCCAAAGAATATAATACCTAACTAATGATCTTTTTTGACTATTATTTTTTCCTTTAAATAACTCTCTATTAAGTTTGAAATTTACAAGTGAGGAAAGTATGCGGGCTGTTAGCCCTGCAATTACAATACTAGTTCCTATTGTAAATACTTTTTTCGCAAAAAATATAATTACTGCAAATATGCTAATGTCTATAAGTGCTGAAATCCCGAAGTTTCTTGCATATTTAGCTACTTTTATAATAGGTGCTTTTATTTTTTTAGCGAAGGACATATCTTTTCCTCTCTTTCTTTTCTAACTTTACATCTTTTTCTTTTACATCTACATCTAATTCGTGTATGCTTGATTTTTTTCTAAAGCTACGTACACCTGTATGTTTTATCTCTTTCCATCTATAGGTCTTTCTAAACAAAGAAAATGTTTGAAGCGGAATAAAACTAAAAACAAAAATAGGATACAATATAATACCAAGAATAATATTCTTAGAAAAACCTAGACGCTTTTCAAAGGATAACACAATAAGTGCAGTCAATATAACATACAAGTAGCCCTTTGTAATCATTAAAGGTAAACTCCGGATAAAAACATCTGGAGTATTTACTAGTGCTAGCAATAATATAAATGGTAGTAAAGCTTGAACATATGCAAAGCTAAACTGCACTAAGGTATCAAATGAGTACTTATTGCTTTCTTTTCTAAATAATCCTCGAAATAAATCTTTAAACTTAAGTACTAACACCTGCATAATACCACTCATCCAGCGTTTTCTTTGTGTTAAAGATGTTTTAAAATCAAGAATTTGCTCATCATAGGTAACTGCATTTTCAGAGAAACCTATTCTTTCACC
>JAAZDF010000025.1 GCA_012512905.1 Clostridium sp. | reverse complement strand
TTTATCTTTATACTCATTATTTTTTTCCTTTAAAAGCCTTATTTTAAATGCAACCTCATCTAAATATGCATCGCATTCTTTTTCAATGTTTTTAATCACTATATCCCTATCTTTTAAAAATTTAATAAGTCTTTCTCCAGCTATATAAGAAATTTTTGTGCCACCATTGTAATGCACTGCTTTTTTTATCTTTATTATCTGGATTTCCTTTAAAGTTTCTACATGTATATATGGGCAGTCTATAGATTTAAACTTACCAATCTTTATATATTGTTTTGATAAATTTTCTTCCTTTGATATTTCTTTTATAAGTGTGTAGTCTTTTTTTATACAGTCATTTGATTTATTTTCTATACTATAAATATCTCTTTGCTTTAATTCTTGATCAACGTATATTTCACTTTTCTCATTATCGGTAAATATCAAACTAGACCTAGCATTAAAGTTTTCATATATAATACTACTTAGTAAATGATAAGCGCTATCTTGGACCATATAGTCCACTCTGGTTTCTGCATCAATTTCACAATTAACAGGCATATTAATTGTAAATCCTGCGTAAGAGTCGACAAGGTGCATAACTACTCCATCTTTTACAATTACCTCTAATACTTTTTTCCCATTTATATATCCTTTGTCAGATGGCATTGGAAAATGACCTGGGTTAAAGTGAGACTCTTCTAAAACTAAGAAATTCCCAGCTTTATTTTCGACAATACTCTTAATTCTTGTTGTAAAATGTATTTTACTTTTATCATCAACGTAAAGACCCATTATAATCACCCCAAATCACCATATTTCAATATATATTGTATCATAAATATATTAATATTAGTTGAGATGATATATAATGTATTAGTAATATAAGAAACATTTTACATATATTTAATTGATTTTTAATCAATTAAATATATTATGTAACTAACAGATACAACTAGGAGGTATTGATATGCAAAAAAAGCTTTATAAAGATCCAAGTCGAAAAATGGTTTCAGGAGTTCTTGCCGGATTATCTGATTATTTAAATGTTGATGTAACAATAGTAAGGGTTCTTTATGCTATATTGTCTTTTGTAACAACTGCTTTTCCAGGAATACTTTTATATATAATTTTGGCTATTGTTATGCCAACAAAATCAGAAGTTGAAATGGAAAATAATAAATACAGAAATAATAATAATTCTTATCATAATGATGAAAACAAAAATCAAAATTATCAAGGCAAAGCTTATCATGACGTAGAATATAAAGAAAATCCTAATCCTAACGATATAAATCATGACAGCGGTTCAAGATCTAAAGGTGGAAGTTATTCTCCTAAAGATCATAATAACAAATAATTCTATATAAAGGGCCCACGGGTCCTTTTTTTGTTATATATTTAATATTTATAGGATATAATTAAAAACAAAGGGGATGTAAAAATGGAAGATTTAAAGAAAATTATGCTTGTACTTCTTGGTAGTGCTGCTGTGTCAGCAGAAAAACTTGATAAAAGTTTATCGGATTTAGTAGAAAAAGGAAAACTCACAGTTAAGGAAGGTAAAGAACTCAGGGAAGAGCTTATCAAAAAAGATATGAGTGTCGAAAAAGATGACCCTAAGGAAGCATTAACTAAAGATGAGTTTAGAAGTATTTTAGACTCATTAAATTTAGTAGAGAAAAAAGATTTAAAGTCTCTTGAGGACAGGATAGAAAATTTAGAAAATAAATTAAATGAAGATTAATCAAAAATAACAGCTAAAGGTAGGATTAACTATGATAAAAAAAAGATCAGAAAGAGTTTCTGAGATAGTAAAAAGTTTCACCAAATTTGGATTTGGTTTTCTAATTAATAAAAAATTTAAAGATGATAATCAAAAAAATAATCCTACCAAACTTAGATTAATGTTTGAAGAGCTAGGTACTAGCTTTGTAAAACTTGGACAAATTCTTTCCACAAGAACTAATATACTTCCAGATGAGTATATTAAAGAGCTTTCAAAGCTTCAAGATGAAACTCCAAGTTTTAGTTTTGATATTGCCAAAGAAACACTTCAAAAAGAGCTTGGAAAAGACTTAGATGAAATATTTCTAACCGTTAACCCTGTTCCAATAGCCAGCGCTTCTGTATCGCAAGTACATGAAGCTACCCTTCTAAATGGTGATAATGTAATAGTAAAAATTCAAAGACCGGAAATAAAAGAATCCTTGCTTCAAGATATAGATATTTTAACTGATATTTTTAGAAAAGCACCTAAAAAATATATGGATATTCTTCTAGATCCAATAGATGCACTAAAGGAAATAAAATCTACTACTTTGGAGGAGCTTGACTTTAAAAATGAAGCCAAAGCTATGCTTAGATTTAAAGAGGAAAATGCTGAAATACGTTGTATTGGGCTACCAAAGATATATATAAACTACTCTAGTTCAAAGGTGCTAGTTCAAGAAAAGATTTTAGGTATAAAAGTAGATAATAAAAGCAAACTAGAAAAAAATGGCTATATTCCAAAAGATATAGGTAAAAAGCTGATTTTGTCTTACCTATATCAAGTATTTAATAACGGATTTTTTCATGGTGATCCTCATCCTGGAAACTTATTAATATCTGATAAAAAAATTTACTTTATTGATTTTGGGATAATGGGGTCATTATCTAAACAAAACCAAAAATACTTAAATGAACTTTTAAAAGCTCTCATAATAAAAGATATAGATAAATTAGTAGATCTAATTTTAGAAATAGGTATAAGTTTTGGAGATGTAAATAGAAACTCACTATATTATGATGTTGAAAATCTTTTTAATTCATACATACATTCAAGCATATCTGATATAAAAATTTCAGATTTGTTTTCTGATATTCTCAAAGCAGCAAATAAAAATAAACTCAAAATGCCAAAAGAGTTCACGTCACTTTTGAAGTCATTGTTAATATTAGAGGGTGTTGTAATAAACCTAGCACCAGAGCTCAGTATTATGGATATAGCAAAAGATTATTTCAAAGAAAATACCAAGGCGTTTTCATTAAAAGATATAGATTTGGATTATTTAGCATTAAGTGGATATTCACTTTTAAAAACTTCTCTTTCTATTCCTATTAAATTTGAAGAAGTTTTAAAAAATATCTTAGCTGGAAGAGCAAAGCTAAATCTTGAGATAGTAGATTTTAATGAGAAATGGCTAGATTTCAATAAAATGGTCAACCGAGTTGTTTTTGCTCTAGTTGTTGGAGCTATGATAATAGCATCAGCCCTTGTAATACTTTCAGGAAAAGGACCGACAATAAATGGAATATCAATGCTCGGTATTGGTGGTTTTTTGATTTCAGGTGTATTTTCTCTTTGGCTGTTAATTTCAATAATAAAATCTGGTAACTTATAAACAGTAAAAGAGATTTAGATATTATATCTAAATCTCTTTTACTATAAACCTACTATCACTTGAAATACTTAAATTATAAAATTTTATAGCTTGTTTTTTATTTCCAAGTTTTAAATATATATTTCCAAGTTCTTCATATCTCTCGGATATATTAGCTCCCTCACCATTTTGTGTTAAAAGATCAATAGATATCCACATATATGTTTCTGCTAGATTATAATCCTCTTGCATGTAAAATATTTTTGCTTTATAGTAATATGCTTTTTCCATCATCGAGTTAGACTTACTTTCAATTGCAGCATTTACAACAATATCTATATATTTAGAAGCTTCTTCATACTCTCTTTTATCTATTGTATTTTTCATAAACTCCATAAGCATTTCTATATTAAGTGCATGCTTTTCTTTTGGGAATACCTGATAAAATTTAGATATAGCATCTAAAGCTCCCTCTACATCGTTACTTTCCATCTTCTTATTTGCTATATAGTATTTGGCTCTAGAATAATTCTCTGGAGAATCTTTAATTGTATCTATCATTTCTTTACTTAAGGTTTTTATTTTAATACCATTATTTTTAAATAATGAGTCTAATACATAAAATAAAAGATATAATTCGAGTCTTGTATTTGGACTTAGCTTTTTACCAGAATCTAATTCCTTTTGAAGCAGGTCTATAGATGTTTTGGCTTTTTCTATTTCATCAAGATAAATTAATGAATAACTCAAGTATATTAATATTTCGTATTTTTTATCTTTTACAAATTTTTCAGGGGTGTCGTCATACCTGTCCATTAAGTAATTTAAAAATACCAAAGACTTACTATATTCTTTTATAAAAACTAAATATTTACCCATACTTAGGAAATATAAAAACATAGTATCTTCATTTACTATTCCTA
>JAAZDF010000185.1 GCA_012512905.1 Clostridium sp. | reverse complement strand
TAAAAGAGCCACGTGTAAATGAAATTATTTATAAACTTTTACTAGAAGACAAAAAATATAAAATACTGCCTAAAGATTTAGAATCTGTAAGAACAAATAGTTATATTAAATATTAATTTATTAAAATTAAAAAACAAGCGATAAACTGATAAAAAAGTTTGTTGCTTGTTTTTATTTTGAAATCAATTTAAATAAGTTGTTAAACCGTTTTCATTAGCACCCAATAACTGGATAATAAAAGTTAAATTTATATCAAGAAAATATAAAATATGTTAAAACTTAGACACTCGTAAATAGGTACAAATGGCATTTCTCATAAGCCTATCAACAAAGGCATTATAGATGTTCTGACTCAAATAATTTAATATTAAATATTACTGAAATAAAGTTAATCAGAAAGAAATTAATTTCACTATGATTAGAAAAATCAAAAAGAACTCAATTTGACAACAAAAAAAGAAAATTCTAGTATGAGTTATGACTTAAAGTTTTAATAGAAATAAATTAAGGGGGATAATTATGAAAGTTAAAAAAATTGCAGTATTAGGTGGGGGTAATGGTGGTATAACAGCTGCAGCGGATTTAAAGTTAAAAGGATTTGAAACATCCTTATATGAGTTACCTCAATTTTTCGATAATTTGAAAACGATTAAAGAAAAAGGTGGAGTCTCTTTAAAAGATGATAAGGGTGAGAATTTTGCAGAAATTGAAACTATAACAGACGACATTAAAGTTGCTATAAAAGATGCAGATGTGGTTATGTTAGTAATTCCAGGATTCGCAATTGAAACATTTACTGAAGTACTTGCTCCACATGTTAGTGAAGATCAAGTTATATTTTTAAATGGTGCGGCTGCAATGGGATCTATCAGATTTGTAAACAAAGCTAAAAGTATGGGAATTGATAAAAACTTTAAAATTTGCGAAGCTAATTCATTATCATATGGAACTAGAGCTTTTTTTGATGAAGCAAGAGTTGAATTATCATTGAGAGTTAAAAAATTATTTGTAGCTGCTTATCCAAAAGAGGATACCGAGGAATTAGTAAAGGTTTGTTCTCAATTTTATGATGGAATTGTTGCAGGTAAAAATGTTTGGCATATTGCTCTTGAAAATGGAAACCCAGTAGTTCATCCAGGACCTTGCTTATTAAATGCAGGAAGAATAGATTACTCAGAGGGTGAATTCTGGCTTTACAAAGAAGGTATAACTGAGCATACAATAAACATACTAAATGCAGTGGCAGATGAGCAAATGGAAATTGGGAAAGCTTTTGGATTTGAAATTGAAGATCCAACACAGAGTAGAGCAAGAAGAGGGTACTTAGATAATGAAACTGATGATTTACAGTATCAGTTTAATACAAGTAAAGTTTTTACTCAGATAAAAGGGCCAACAAGTGTTCATGCAAGATATTTTACAGAAGATATTTCAACGGGTCTTGTACTATGGTCAGATTTAGGAAAAGCTGCAGGTGTACCAACTCCTAATATAGATTCTGTAATTATACTAGGGGGAACATTACTTCAAAGAAATTTCTGGGAAGAAGGGTTAACATTAGAAAAACTAGGTTTTGAAGATGCAATGGTTGAGGAGTTAAATAAAAGAGTTTAATGTTATCTTGCATTAATTACTATTTTTATTTTAGTAATTAATGCATGGATAAAATTCATATGAAAAAGGGGATAACTATGAAGAAGAAGCCATCGTTTGGTCTAGCATTATCGTGTATTTTATTTATGTTTTTAGCAATTTTAATCGGAAATGGAATTTTTAAAATCGGAGTTCAGCAATTATTAATTTTATCGGCTGTGTATGCAGGTTTTGTAGGATTAAAATTAGGATACACTTATAAAGAAATGGAAGAAGGTATAGCTGAGAAGTTAAAACAAAGTATGCCTACAATGTTCATCATAATGTCAGTTGGTATCGTAGTTGGAACGTGGATGTTCTCAGGTACAGTTCCACTAATGATTTATTATGGACTAAAACTTATAAATCCATCTATGTTTTTAGTAACAGCATTTATAATTACTGCAATAGTTTCGACTGCTACCGGTACAGCATGGGGATCTGTAGCAACAGCAGGAGTGGCTTTAATCGGAGTAGCTAGTGAAATGGGTATTCCTCTTGGCATGGCTGCTGGAGCAATAATTGCAGGAGGAGTATTTGGAGATAAAATGTCACCACTATCTGATACAACAAATTTAGCTGCACTAGTTGGAGATGTAGAATTATTTACACATATAAAGCATATGCTTTATACAACAATACCTGCTGCCTTAATTGGATTAATTGTATATTTTATTGCAGGCAGACAGTTTACAGGAATTGAAGTAAGTAGTATTCAAAGTATTAATTTACTTTTAGGAGATTTAGATTCTATTTTTAATTGGAATTTATTATTGTTATTACCTGTTTTAATCATACTTGTTGGTTCAATTATGAAAAAACCCACAGTGCCATTAATGCTTTTCTCAGCTGTAGTTGCGGTTATACTAGGATCATTTGTTCATGGACTTGATTTCACAGATGGAGTTAAAGCTATGCTAACAGGTTTTAATGTAGATATGATTGCAGCAAAAGGTCTTGATCCAAGTTTAATTATTGAACCTGTATCGAAACTTGCAAATCGTGGTGGAATTATGTCCATGATGACTATAGTTGTGACTATATTCTGTGGTTATTCTTTTGCAGGAATTATAGAGAAAATAGGATGTTTAGATGTAATAATGGAGCAATTTAGACATAAAATAACTAAAGTATGGCAATTAATTGGAGCTACAATATTAGGAAGTATGATACTTGTATTTACAGCAGGGGTTGCTTCCGTAGCTATTATTATGATTGGTGCTTTATTAAAAGATACTTATACAAAAATGGGCTTAAAGACAGAAAATATGTCTAGAACTCTTGAAGACGCAGGAACAATGCTACTACCATTCGTGCCTTGGGGAGCATCAGGTATATTTTATATGGAAGTACTTGGAGTTGGTGTAGGACAATATGGAATTTGGGCAATTTCTTGCTACCTATGTATATTTATAGCAATGTTCTATGGATTCACAGGTATTGGTATTTCAAAATTAAAAAGTAAAGTAGCATAAAATCTAAGAAATAATAAAAAGTAAAAAGGACTTATTGATTTTATATCAGTAAGTCTTAACTTATTTATTATTTAAGCACTTAAAAAGGAGATATTACATGATTGATTTTAAAGAAGTACTATTTTTATGTGTTGTAACTCTTGCTAACATCATGGAAGGGATAACTGGATTTGCAGGAACAATGCTGGCTATGCCTTTATCGATGATACTATTAGGAGTACAGCCGGCTAAAAGTATATTAAATATTGTTGCAATAATTGTAAGTAGTTTAATATTTTTCTCAACTTATAAAGATATTAATAAAAAAGAGCTTTTTAAAATTGTAGTCTTTATGGTAATTGGAATGGGTGGAGGAATATATCTTTTCTCAGTATTTCCTGCATCTGGTTTGGCGAAAATATATGGAGTTTTAATAATTTTAATATCATTAAAGGGCTTATTTATAAAAAAAGAGTTTCGATTATCTAACGTTGCACTGACATTTGTAGTTCTAATTGCTGGAATTATACATGGGATGTTTTTGTCAGGTGGAGCACTTCTTATTATATATGCTGTATCTGTTTTAAAAGATAAATATACAATAAGAGCAACTTTAGCTCCTGTTTGGATGATTCTAAATAGCTATATACTACTACAGGACTTATATGTTGGTAACATAACACCACAGGTATCAAGACTAATTATTTATAGTATAATACCTTTACTGCTTGCAGTAGCTTTAGGTAATTATTTACATAAAAAAATGAACCAAAAGTTTTTTATAAAGCTGACATATTTTCTTCTTATTATATCTGGCATTACATTATTGTTTTAAAAATAGAGTAAAATAATTATAAAGAAATACACTTTAAAATTAACTATTAGAGACAAGTTATTTTAAAGTGTATTTCTTTAGTTACATTAGTAATAATTCTCTTGACAGAGTATTATGAATTAAAAAACATGAACATATAAACACATTAACAGTAAGTATATAACTTATATGACAATAGAATTAACATAATAAATATTATGATTAAAATTTTATTGTAAACTAATACCCTAAAGTATTTATTTGTATTATAATATAGATAAGTGAAAAAATGGGAGGATACCAATGAAAGAAAAACGTGAAGATTTAATGCGGACAATTCAAAGTAAATTTTCAAGTTTGAGTAAAGGACAAAAAAATATAGCTGAATTTATTTTAAAAGATTATGATAAGGCTGCTTTCATGACAGCTGCCAAAATTGGAGAAACAGTTGGAGTTAGTGAATCTACAGTTGTTAGATTTGCTAATGAAATTGGATTTAAAGGATATCCAAGTCTTCAAAAAGCACTTCAAAGTCTAGTTAAAGTAAAACTTACGACTGTACAAAGACTTGAACTTACAAATACTATGGTTAGTAGTGAAAATCAAATAAAAAGTGTTTTAAAATCTGATATGGAAAATATTAGGGCAACTTTAGAAACTATAAATGAAAACAATTTTGAAAAATTTGTAGATTTAATTTTAGAAGCTAAAAATATCTATATAATAGGACTCAGAAGTTCCAATACCTTATCTGAATTTCTTTCTTTTTATTTAAACTTGATTCTGGAAAATGTAAAACCACTTAAGCAAGGACTTAGTGATGTATTTGAACAAATGGTTAAAATTGGAGAAGATGATTTAATAATAGGAATTGGTTTTCCTAGATATTCAAATAAAACGATAGAAGCTTTAGATTTTGCTGAAGCAAGAGGGGCAAAGGTTGCAGTAATTACAGATAGTTTACTTTCACCTTTAGCTGCTAAGGCAGATGTTAGTTTAATAGCTCAAAGTAATATGGCAAGTTTTGTAGATTCACTTGTTGCACCTCTTAGCGTTATAAATGCTCTAATAGTGGGAGTGGGAACAAAGAAAAAAGATCAAGTGGGAGAAGTTTTTGATGCTTTAGAAGAAATTTGGAAAGATAGAGATATTTATAATTAATGAGGGGGCATAAGTATGAATTCACTTGAATATATACAAAAAGTAATTGAAGAGGTAAAAGAAAATAATAAGGGAGAAATAGAATTTATACAATCTGTAGAGGAATTACTTCCTTCACTTAAACCAATTCTTGATAAAAACCCAACTTATATAGAGAAAAACATATTAGGAAGACTTGTGGAACCTGAAAGGCAAATAATATTTAAAGTCTCTTGGACGGATGATGAAGGTAATGTACAAGTTAATAGGGGATATAGAATTCAGTTTAATGGCGCAATAGGGCCGTATAAAGGCGGTATAAGATTTGATCCCTCAGTTAACCTTTCTATTATGAAGTTTTTGGCTTTTGACCAAACAATTAAAAACTCATTAACTGGACTTCCTTTAGGAGGAGGTAAGGGTGGATCTGATTTCGATCCTTCTGGCAAATCGGATGGTGAAATCTTAAGGTTTACCCATTCATTTATGACCGAGCTTTATAGGCACATAGGTCCTGATGTTGATGTCCCAGCTGGAGATATCGGTGTTGGTAAAAGGGAAATTGGTTATCTTTATGGATATTATAGAAGAATTAAGGGAAGATTTGAAAATGGTGTAATAACAGGTAAAGATATACCATATGGGGGAAGTTTAATAAGACCTGAAGCAACCGGTTATGGAATAGTTTATTTTATAGATGAAATTTTAAAAAATCATGATGATAGTTTTAAAGGGAAAAGAGTTGCTGTATCAGGTTTTGGTAATGTGGCATGGGGAGTATGCAAAAAACTAACTGACTTTGGTGCAAAAGTTGTAACCTTATCAGGTCCAGATGGATATATTGTAGATGAGGATGGAGTTAATACAAAAGAAAAAATAGATTTTTTAGTTGAAATGAGAAATTCTTGTCGAAATAAGATTAAAGATTATGCCGATAAATTCAATGTTCCTTATTTTAAAGGTGAAAAACCTTGGGGTGAAAAAGTAGATATTATAATTCCATGTGCAACTGAAAATGAAATAAGACTTATTGATGCAAAAAATATTGTTGAAAATAAAGTAAAATATGTTTGTGAAGGCTCTAATATGCCAACGACAAATGATGCTTTAGCTTATTTACAACAAAATAAGGTTATTGTAGGACCTTCAAAGGCTTCAAATGCAGGTGGTGTATCAGTATCTGCCCTTGAAATGTCTCAAAACAGTATGAGACTTTCATGGACAAAAGAGGAAGTAGACTTAAGACTACGTGAAATTATGATTAACATTCATAACAATTCAATGAATGCTGCGAAAGAGTACGGATACGGATATGATCTCGTAGCAGGAGCCAATATTGTAGGATTCGACAAACTGTCTAAAGCTATGATAGCTCAAGGTGATTATTAAAATAGGATGTGTAAAATGAAAATTATTGTTGTTGGAGGCGGACCATCTGGTATGATGGCTGCTATTTTTGCAAAAAAGAAATATAAAGATAGTGATGTAAGTATAATAGATTCTAATAGAAAACTAGGAAGAAAACTTTCTATAACAGGAAAGGGAAGATGCAATATTACAAACAATAGGGATATAAGTGAATTTTTTGATTATATACCTAGGAATAATACCTTTCTTTATAGTTCATTATATTCTTTTACAAATATTGATACTATAAATTTTTTCAAAGAAAATAATTTAGATATAAAAGTTGAAAGAGGAGAAAGGGTTTTTCCAAGTTCAGATAGTTCATATGATGTAGTAGATGTATTCGAGAAAAAGCTTCTGGATTTAAATATAAATTTAGTTCTCAAAACAAAAGTTTTAGATATTAAAGTATATGAAAATAAAATAGATTATTTAATAACGGATAGAGGCAAAGTGAAAGCTGATCACTTTATATTTGCACCAGGTGGAGCATCTTATGCTGGCACTGGCTCAGATGGGAGTTTGCATAAGCTAATTGTAAAAACAGGACATAGTATAAAAGAGCTAAAGCCAAGTCTTGTTCCTCTTGTATCAGACGATGATTTTATAAAAGATCTTCAGGGTCTTTCCCTTAAGAATATAAGTTTTACACTTAAAAAAGATAAAAAAGTCTTATATTCTGATATAGGAGAAATGCTATTTACCCACTTTGGACTCAGTGGGCCTTTGGTACTATCTTCTTCCTCTTATTTTGAGGAAGGAAACCATACTGGAATAATTGATTTAAAGCCAGGTATGGATAGAGAAATTTTGGATAAAAGACTAATTAGAGATTTCAGAGAAAATTCTAATAAAGAATTTAAAAATTCTCTTGGAAAACTTTTGCCAAGTAAATTAATACCTGTAATAGTTAGGCTTTCAGGTATTGAGGAAGATACGAAATGCCATAGTATTACAAGAGAAGAGAGAAACTCACTTCTAGAAATTCTGAAAAACTTCGAAATAAATATTACTTCTACAAAAAGTTTAAACGAAGGAATTATTACAAGAGGCGGGGTAAATGTTGATGAAATAGATCCCAGCACTATGAAATCAAAACTAATTAGAAATCTTTCTTTTGCAGGGGAGGTAATTGATGTGGATGCTTTAACTGGAGGATATAACCTACAAATTGCTTATTCTACTGGATATATTGCAGGGAGTGAACTTTAATTGATTGCTATAAGAGGTGCTACTACTGTTTCAAAAGACACTGAAAAGGAAATTAAAGAAAATAGCCTTCAGCTTTTTGATGAAATAATTAAAGAAAATAATTTAGATAAAGATAAAATTATATCGCTTTTGATAACTGCTACAAAAGATATAAAATCTGCATATCCAGGAAAATTTATAAGACTTGAAAGAAATCTAGATCAGGCAGCAATACTTCATTTTCAGGAAATGGAAGTTGAAGGCTCTTTAGAGCTTTGCATAAGATTTTTAATTAACTACAAAGATGATATAAGCTATAAAAACATTTATCTAAAAAAAGCTAACAACCTTCGTTAATATATTTTTAATAGAATATTATTATTTAATGAGGGTTAAAGCATAGATTATAAAAATTTATTATAGTATACTAGTAGGGTAAGGTTATAAATAATAGCCATTTGGCTGGTATTTGTAATATTAGATTTAATAATCATATGATATAATTTAGTTTAGTATGGTTAAGTTGGTGAAGGAGTACTTATGCGAAAGATTATGCGTGCTGACAATTCGGGTTTTTGTTTTGGTGTAAGTAAAGCTGTAGATAATGCTTTACTGGTAAAAAATCCTAAAGGTGAAATTTATACATTTGGACCTTTAGTACATAATAATGATGTTTTAGATAAACTGAAACAAAGTGGAGTTAAAGATATTTCAGAAAAAGAGATAGATACTTTAACTCAATTTGACGTTGTCATAATTAGAGCGCACGGGGTTCCTCCAAGAATCTATGAAAAACTAAAGGAAAAAAAAGTTAAAATAAATGACTTAACTTGTCCTTATGTTATAAATATACAAAAAAAAGTAAAAGAGTATTATGAAAAAGGATATAAAATAGTAATCCTTGGAAATAAAGATCATCCAGAGATAGTTAGTATTAATGGCTTTTGTAATGAAAGTGCATATATAACTAAAACTGGAGAAGTCGATACTACTTTAAAGGGAAGAGTATGCGTAGTATCCCAAACTACGGAAAAAAAAGAGAACTGGCTAAAACTTATAAACAATATAGCAAAAATCTCAAAAGAATTTGTAGCAATAAATACAATTTGTAAAGCTACAACAGATAGGCAATTATCTGCATATAATCTTTCAAAAGAGGTTGATGCAATGATTGTAATAGGTGGAAAAGAAAGTTCTAATACAACTAAGCTCTATGAGATATGTAGAGAAAACTGTAATAAGACATATCATGTAGAAAATGCTTATGAGTTAAAAGATATTCTGGAAGAAATAAAAGATGCAGTTAATGTCGGGGTTACTGCTGGTGCATCCACACCTGAATGGATAATTAAGGAGGCTATGGATATTTTATGATGGATGGTACAGACAAGCAAAACGAGGAACTAAGAGATAACGAAGAAACAAATGCAAATAACGAGGAGAACACTAAAAATATGAATGAAGAAAAAGATTTAAATGAAAATGTTGAAGAAGTAAAAGAAGATATAAAAAATGTAGTAGAAGATGTAAAAGAAAAGGCTGAAGAAGTTGCAGAAGATGTTAAAGAAGCTGTAACTGGTGAAGAAGAATCAGCTGAAGAAACACCAGAAACAGAAGAAGTAGTAGATGTTGACGTAGTTGATGAAGTTGAAGAGGTAGAGGAAGTTGAAGAATCTACTGAAGAAACTGAAATGTCAATGCAAGATCTTATGGAACTTTATGAAAAACCAGTTAAAATTGGGCAAATTATAAAAGGGAAAATTATTCAAATAGATGGAAAAGAAGCTATTGTTGGCCTTACAGGTGCAAGCCACGATGGTAAACTTCCAATTGAAGAGTCTAAAGCTCGAGGCGAAGAAAAGCTTACTGATATATTAGAGCAAGGTCAAGAAATTGAAGCTAAAATAATAAGAAGACCTAAAGAAAATGATTCATTTTATATTCTTTCAATGGTTGAGCTACAAAGAGCAGAAGCTATAAAAGAAATAAGAGAAGCATTTGAAAATAATGAAAGACTTACAGTAAATGTTAAACATGATGTAAAAGGTGGAGTAGTTGCTCAGTATAAAGGACAAAGAGTATTTATTCCAGCATCACATATGGAACTTAGTACTGTAAAAGATTTATCTATTTACAAAGGTAAAGATTTAGAAGTAAATATTATTGAAGTTGAAGAAAAAAGAGGAACTACTAGAATAGTAGCTTCAAGAAGAAAGAAACTTCAAGAAGAAAGAGCAGTACAAGAAGAAGCAGCTTGGGAAAACTTTGAAGTTGGACAAGTTCTTGAAGGTAGAATAGAAAGACTTACAGACTTTGGAGCATTTGTAAATGTTAACGGAGTAGATGGACTTCTACACGTATCTGAAATCTCATATGGTAAAGTTGGAAAACCAAGTGATGTATTAACAGTTGGAGATACAATGGATGTTAAGATAATCTCTCTTGACTATGATAGAAAAAGATTATCCTTAAGTCTTAAAGCACTACAAGAAAACCCATGGAATAATATTGAAGAAAAATATCCAGAAGGTGCTGTAGTTCTTGGTAAAGTTGTTAGATTCACTGATTTCGGTGCATTTATTGAATTAGAGCCTGGTGTTGATGGTTTAGCTCATATTTCACAGCTTAGCCACCAAAGAGTAGAAACTCCGGCTGATGTACTAACAATTGGAGAAGAAACTAAAGTTAAAATACTTGATTCATCAGAAGAAAGTAGAAAAGTTTCTTTAAGTATTAAGGCGATAGAGTAATTCTAATAAATATAGCGGCTAGGAAACTAGTCGCTTTTTTTATAATTAAATTTAATTTAAATGGAGATTGCTATGAATATAAAAGATGTGGAAAATAAAGATATAGAAAAATATAGATCTAAACTTTTATTTAATTACGATTTATTTAATGAAAAAAATGAAAATATTTATAAGGATTTTTCAAATCTTTCTCTTATATTTAAGCAAAGAGAAAAATCAAATATTAAAATAATCTCAGATAAAGATAAAGATATATTTTTAACTTGGTATGACTATAGAAACTATGGAACTTATATAAGAAGCTTAGTGCCTTTGTTTAAGTTAAATGATTATGAGAGTATAGATTATCAACAGATTACTCAGCTATTAAAAAGAAGTAGTAGCTATAAAAAGGATAAATATTTATATGAATATATAACAAAAGATAATATAATTAATAACTATGTACTAAATGAGCTTGGTTTTAAAAAAGTTTCTAAACTCATTGATATGAGATTTGATTTAAATGATTTAAAAAATCAGGATATAAAAAGCAGTGAAAATAAATCCTATTCTGAGTTTAAGGATAATGCTTTAGAGCAAATGACTTTAGATTTGCTTCCAGAAAGAGTGAAAATTCAAAACAAAATCTTCCATGCCAAAGATAGGTCTCCTGTATCACGAACAGATTTATTTCTTGATATGAATAGCAGAAGCTATATGAAAGATTTAAGCTTTTTTTATAAAAAAGGAAAAAAGAAAATAGGTTATTCTCAAATTGGGGTCTTTGATCAAACTTATCATTTAATTAACTTTGGTATTATCCCAAAATATAGAAGCAGAGGTTACGCCTTAGATTTTCTTTATAATATTCTTGGTAAATCCAAAGAATATGGAATAGATGATTTAAGGTTAACTGTAGATAAGGAAAACAAGAAAGCTATAAATCTTTACGAAAAATGTGGTTTTAAAAAAATCAGTTCAACTACAACCTGGCATTATCTAGTAAATAAATAAGGTGTTTAGATTTATTAAAGTTTAATTTTATTATAAAAAGCTAGCAAGAGACAAATTAGCATGTCTTTAGCTAGCTTTTTTAAATATATATTTTGATATAATATTTTTAATTACGAGTAGCTTATTTGGATTAACCTAAAGCTGCAGCTTTTTTAGTTTCTATTTCAAAAATACTGTTATATTCTATAAGAGCATTTTTTAATATTTTTGCTGCTAAAACAAGATCTTTTTTATTTATGCAGTAGGAAAGCCTAACTTCATTCTCTCCCTTGCCTTTGGTACTGTAGAAACCTTTAGCAGGTGCTATCTTAACAGTTGTTCCTCCGAGGTCAAAGTCTTTTAAAATCCATTTAGAGAAGTCCTCTGCGCTGTCTACAGGTAGCTTTGCTATAACATAAAAAGCCCCCTCTGGTTTTGTAAGTTCTACCCCGTCTATAGCATTTAACTCATTGTATAAAACGTCTCTTCTTTTTTCATATTTTCTAAGTACTTCATCAAAATATGTCTGAGGGGTATTATATAGCATAGCCGCTGCATACTGCTCAATAGTTGGGGCAGCAAGCCTTGACTGTGCAAGTTTCATAACTGCATCAACAAGCTCTACATTTTTAGAAGCAAATAAGCCTACCCTCGCTCCACACGAGCTGTATCTTTTACTTATCGAATCTATAAGGATAACCCTATCCTCAATAGATTTTTCGTACATAGGGGAGTAATACTCTCTATTGTCGTATACAAATTCCCTATAAACTTCATCTGATATTATATATAAATTGTGCTCTAGAGCAATATCTCTAAGCATTTGAATTTCCTCTTTTGAATATACTGTTCCCGTAGGATTTGAAGGATTTGAAAATAAAATTCCTTTTGTTTTTGGATTTATGTGGCTTTCAATTTCCTGTCTTGTCGGAAGTCTAAATCCATTTTCTCTTTTAGTTTTAAAAGGTTTTATTTTTGCTCCTGAAATATCTGCAAAACTATTATAATTTGTATAAAAAGGTTCTGGGGCTAGGACTTCATCTCCAGGATTACAAATTGCAAGAAAGGCAAATGTAAGGGCCTCAGATCCACCATTAGTTATAATCATATTTTCTTTTTTCAAAGAAATATTAATGTCCTCATAATAATTTATAAGGGAGTTTATAAGGATATTTTCTCCTCTTGACTCTGAGTACTTTAAAACTTTATGGTCAAAAGATTTAAGGCTCTCAAAAAAGATATCAGGAGTTTCAATATCTGGCTGACCTATATTAAGATTTAATACAGTTTTCCCTTTTGCTATGGCCTCATCTGAATAAGGATCTAGCTTTCTAATAGCAGAACTTTTCATATTCATAATTTTATCGGATAATTTCATAATAATACCTCTCTTTTAAATGTACTAAACACCATTATATAACAAAAGTTCATAAATTACATGATAATTGTATTAATTTCTCTAAAAGCCTAGGTTGTAAAGTGTAATGAAAGAAAAATCCTACACAATATTTTACGCTACTTTTAATTTATATTGAAATGCTGAGAGCCCATTAAATAGCCGCCTTGGATAATTATTGAGCCAAGTTTCTATTT
>JAAZDF010000184.1 GCA_012512905.1 Clostridium sp. | reverse complement strand
ATGGCTGGCCTTGATCCTAAAGGAAGAGATGAAATACTCGGTCAGCTTAGAGAGCTTCACAGAACCTATGATATGACAATAATACTTGTTACTCACTCTATGGAGGATGTGGCAGATATTGCAGAAGAGGTTGTTGTTATGAGTGATGCTAAGGTAATACTCAAAGATACGCCAAAAGAAATATTTAAAAATAGTGAAGTATTAGAAAGTATTGGCCTTGGGGCACCTCAGATTACATATCTTATGAAAAAATTAAAAGAAAAAGGATTTGATGTAAATACTGATATTTTCACAGTAGATGCGGCTAAAGAAGAGCTTATGAAATTCTTTGAAAAGGAGGGCCTTCAAAAATGATGAATAATATTACTATAGGTCAATATCTCCCAGGAGATTCTTTTGTACATAAGCTGGACCCGAGAACTAAGATACTTATTTCAATGTTTTTTATAATAAATTTGTTTTTAGTTAAGAATTTTACCAGCTACCTTATAATATTTTTATTTATTCTACTTACTGTAAGAATTTCTAAAATACAGCTTAAGTATATATACAAAGGAATAAAACCAGTTTTTATCCTTATATTATTTACTGCTTTTTTAAATTTATTTATTACAAAAGGAACTCCAGATACCTTACTTTTAGATATTGGATTTTTAAAAATATATAAAGAGGGTGTATCCCTTGCTATGTTTATGACGCTGAGACTTGTGTTTCTTATAATGGGAACATCAATACTTACACTTACAACATCTCCAATAGAACTTACAGACGGAATTGAAAGTCTTTTAAGTCCTTTTAAAAGAATTGGAGTGCCAGCCCATGAACTTGCTATGATGATGAGTATAGCCCTTAGATTTATCCCTACTCTTATGGATGAAACAGATAAAATAATGAAAGCTCAAATGGCAAGAGGAGCAGATTTTGAATCTAAAAACATTATCAAAAAAGCGAAAAGTTTGATTCCACTTTTAGTCCCACTTTTTATATCTTCATTCAGAAGAGCAGAGGAGCTAGCCATGGCTATGGAAGCAAGAAGCTATAGGGGCGGAGAAGGTAGAACTAGAATGAATGTACTTAAGTATGGTAAAAATGATTTGGTGGGTGCGATTATATTTTTCGCTTTAGTTGGTGTCACATTTAGCCTAAGATTTACAGGCCTTCTTTAGGAGAGAATAAATTGAAAATACTTTTATACATTGAATTTGATGGTACAAATTTTTATGGTTATCAAATTCAAAATAATTACAGAACAGTTCAAGGGGAAATTAAAAAAGTAGTTGCTAAACTTTTTGGAGAAGATGCAAGGTTTATAGGACCATCTAGAACAGATAGAGCTGTTCATGCAAAAAAGTATCCAATACTTCTTAGCAATATAAAAACTACTATCCCACCAGATAGGGTTTCAAAAGTTTTTAATGTAAATCTTCCAGAAGATATAAGGGTTATTGAGTCTTTTAGAGTATCAGAAGACTTTAATATAAGGTATAATGTAGTAGGGAAAACTTATTCATATAAAATAAGAAAAAGCCCATATATATCACCTATTTATAGAAACTATGCTTATACGGTTGACTATGATATAGATATTTATAAAATGCAAAAGGCAAAGTATCTTTTTTTAGGGGAAAAAGATTTTAGCGGCTTTATGAGCCAGGGATCAAATCCTAGAAATACTGTTAAAACTATTTATGATATAAGAATTATTGAAAAAGATAATTTTATTACAATTTATATAAATGCATCAGGGTATCTTTATAATATGGTACGTATAATTGTATCTACTTTATTAGATGTAAGTAGAGGCTTTATTAAAGAGGAAGATATTGTAAAAGTTTTTGAAACAGGCCAAAGAGGAAAGTCTATGGTTATTCCAGGAAATGGACTTTATATGGAAAGCGTAGAATTCAAAGAAATCAAGCTAATTTGATAACTTTTTACTTCAGCTAAAGTTGACTTAAAAGGTATTTTATTATATAATATTCAAGTATGAAAATGTTTGTGTTGATCCACTAGCCCCGGATCGCGCAATGGAAAGTACTAACTAAATAATTAATAGGAACCCCAGTGTGGAGTTCCGGGAGGAAATAAATGAAATCATATATTGCAAAACCAGAAACTATAGAAAGAGACTGGTTCGTTGTAGACGCTGCAGGGAAGCCTCTCGGTAGAGTGGCTAGTCAGGTGGCATCAATTTTAAGAGGAAAACATAAACCAACATTTACACCAAACGCAGATACAGGAGACTTTGTAATTGTTATAAATGCTGAAAAAATAGTTTTGACAGGTAAAAAACTTGATCAAAAAATGATGAGAAAACATTCTCAGTATCCAGGTGGATTAAAAGAAACTCCTTATAGACAAGTAATGGAGAAGAAACCAGAGTATGCTTTTTCTGAAGCGGTTAGAGGAATGCTACCAACAGGTCCATTAGGACGTAGCATGCTTACAAAACTAAAAGTATTTAGAGGGGAAGAACATACTCATCAAGCTCAAAACCCAAAAGTTTTAGAGTTAAAGTATTAGGATAAGGGGAGGAGAAAAAAATGGCAAAAGTTCAATATTTAGGAACAGGAAGAAGAAAAACATCAGTAGCTAGAGTTAGATTATTACCAGGATCTGGTAAAGTAACTGTTAATAATAGAGATGCTGACGAATATTTCGGATTAGAAACTTTAAGAACAACAGTTAACCAACCTCTTGTTTTAACTAATACAAAAGATTCATATGATGTATTGGTAAATGTTCATGGTGGTGGATTTACAGGTCAAGCAGGAGCTATAAGACACGGTATTTCAAGAGCTTTATTACAAGCTGATGAAACTTTAAGACCTGAGCTTAAAAAAGCTGGATTCTTAACAAGAGATTCTAGAATGAAAGAAAGAAAAAAATATGGATTCAAAAAAGCAAGAAAGAGTGCACAATTCTCAAAACGTTAATATATATTATACTGAAACTAAAAACCCCTTATTTAGAGGGGTTTTTAGTTTTTGCTGATTTCTATGTAATACACCCAATGATGTTATTTTTTGATATAATGTCTTTAACAATCTTATTAAGATTAATTATATAATATTTAAAACTTAGTATCTGTGGTAAAGAGATTAATCGAAATTAAAAAAGGGTGTGGTAAAGAATGGGAATAAAAAGTAATAAAAACTTTTCAAATAAAATGAGTCATTCAGTCGACAATGTTAAATCTACTGCTTTAACTCCTAAAGATAATCCAAGCAGTGTTGGAGTAACAGTAGATAATATTAAATCAATAAGCAGTAGAATTGGTAAATCAGCGGGGATATTAACAATAAAAGCAGGAAAAACTTTAGGCACAACTCTTCTAAAAGCTGGAGATACTGCAGTATCTGTTGGTAATGCTTCGATTGACAAAATAAAACAAATCGATTTTAATAATTATAAATTTGACGTAGAAGATGTATTAAGACAAGTGATGAGGATCCCTGGTGTAAGAATAAATAGAAGTAAATTTCTAAGAAAAGAACTTATGCCTTATCATTCTGAAAATACAATAAATACAGCAATTAATAAAAATCCTGCATATGCTGGAATAGAAAAAAAAGAAATTAACATTATTGCTAACGAAGTTATTAATTACGAGACAAATAGAGTCACCACAGTATCTTTTATAGCTGGGATACCAGGAGGAATGGCTATGTTTGCTACAATCCCAGGTGATGTGTTGCAATATTTTGTTCATATTGTTATTTCTATGCAAAAATTAGCATATCTTTATGGATTCGAAGACTTTGAATTAAGTGATTATTCAATAAATGATGATATTTTTAATCAAATAATGATTTTTTTGGGAGTAATGTTTGGTGTTCAAGGAGCGAATACAGGTGTGAAAATTATTGCTGATTCTGCTGCAAAGAAATTAATAAAAACATTACCACAAAAGGCACTTACTAAAGGCATGATTTACCCAATAGTAAAGAATGTTTCTAAGTTTGTTGGTATTAAGATGACAAAAGACATTTTTGCGAAGAATCTATCGAAAATTGTTCCGGTAATTGGTGGTGTAGTTTCAGGTAGTATAACATATGCCATGTTCAAACCTGGATGCCGGAGATTGCAAAAAAGTTTTAATCAGTTGAAATTAAGCAATCCAGAATTTTATAATGATATTTCTTAGGATAAAAAACTATTAATGTCCCTTGACGGTAAAACGTTATCATGGTAAATTCTATATGACAAGTTAATAATATAAGGAGGCAAAAAATGTCAGCACGTATTTTATTAGTAGGTAGTACAATGATGGATCTTATTTTAAGGTGTAAAAGAGCACCAGAATCAAGTGAAAGTGTTATAGGACATGATTATAGAAATGCACCTGGAGGAAAAGGAAGTAATGCTGCAGTAGCTGCTGCTAGATCAGGAGCAAAAGTAGCTGCTTATTCAACATTAGGTAAAGATGATAATGGAGCATATTTATTAGATAGATGGGAAGAAGAAGGAATAGATACTAGCCACGTTATGGTTAAAGAAGGAGCCAACACTGGATTTGTAGCTATAACTTTAGAAGATAGTGGACAAAACCGTTTGATTATATTCCCTGGAGCTAATATGCTTACTCCACCGGATAAGCTTGAAGAAGTTTTAAAAGAAGACTTTGATGCTATTTTATTACAGTTTGAGATTCCAAAAGAAACAAATAAAAGAGCTATAGAACTAGCAAATGAAAAAGGAATTATCACTGTTTTAGATACAGCACCTGCAGATAAGGATGCTTTAGATGGTCTTCCACCAGTTACTATTCTATCTCCAAACGAGACAGAAACAAAAGAACTAGTAGGCATTTATCCAAAAGACGCAGAAAGTTGTCGAGAAGCTAGTAAAAAGTTAATGGAAATTAATGGATGTAAATATGTAGTTTTAAAATTAGGAGAAAAAGGAAGTTATTTATACGGTGAAGGCTTAGACCAAATGGTAGAGTCTTTCAAAGTAAAAGCAGTTGATCCTACAGCAGCAGGAGATGCATTTACTGGAACACTTACAAAAGCTTTTGTAGAAACAGGAGATTTAGTTAAGGCAGCTAGATATGCTAACGCTGCAGGTGCTTTAACATGTACTAAGCTTGGTGCACAGCCATCTCTTCCAACAGCAAAAGAAATTGAAGATTTCTTAGCTGAGCAAGAATAAAAGCAGCATAGGCTTATAAACCTTATCTGTTTTAAGTTGATTTGAGTGAAAAGTAAATATTATAAAAACTAGAGTATCAGCGGTATATCGTTGGTGCTCTTTTTAATTACTTTAGAAAAAGCAAAATCTACATAACTAAGACGCAGGAGTGCCACTAGGCTATATAAAGACCACCCTTAATAATAAATCAACTAGTATATCTAGAATAGATAAATGTACTGTGTAATATATAAAAATTTTTGTAAGATATTAAAAGTAAAACTTTCTTTAAAGGATATATTGAAAGTATAAATAATAAAAAGCGGCCATTATAATTTAATAGTCTTAAAAGATAAAAAAATTAAGCAGCATAAGTCTATTGGAATAAAGACTAAATGCTGCTTTTTAACATATTATTTTTCACTTACTTTTTTTATGGTAAGCATATCATTTCATTTAATATATACTTTTATATCTCAGCTCTTTCTCTTTTTAACCTAGATAAGGCAAGAATAATTATTATAGGAATTAATGCTAAAACTATAAAACCAAGATTAAAATTTCCACCTGTATTATCTAGTAGTAATCCAAAAGCTGAAGGACCTACAGCAATACCTAAATTTGAAGCGATTGTTATTATTCCTAAACCCATTCCCACTTGGTAAGGTTGTACTAATTCTGGTAGCAATGAAAACACACAAACTGGAAGTGGAGCAAAACCAATTCCTAATGTTATTGCCCATATTGCGATACTTGAATTCCCTCTACTTATTAGAATAAATGAGATTGCAATCAAAATACTTCCAAACAATATTAATCTTTTTTTCCATCCTGTTTTATCAATAAGTATTCCTATAAAAGGGGTTATAATAATTGGAACAAACATAATAAAACTAGTTAATAGGCCAGCTCTTTGTACAGTCATTCCTAGACCCTGATAATATTGAGGAGCAAAAGTAACATAAGACAATAACTGGAAGTTACCAAGCATCCATATTAAGGCAAGTAACCATAGATTCACATTTGAAAATAATCCTTTAGTTGGTTTCTCTTCAGATATTCTTGTTTTACCCTTATCGTGACTATTTGGTAAAAATAATCCAAAGGCAATAGCTAGTAAAACTATCCCTGCAAATATTCCTATACCTAAAATTATTGATCTCCAATGTATTTTTTCTCCTAAAACACCAAATAAATTAGCTGAAATAACAGTTCCTAAAGGAACAGCCACATTAAAGATTCCCATTGCAATTCCCATATTCTTATCACTAAAGAATATGGGAACAAGCAGTGGCGCTAAAACCACTAAAACTGTTGCTCCAATTCCACTGGCTAATCTAGATACAAGTAATGCAGAAAAAGATCCAGACAGAGAAAAAGATATTAGTCCACCAATTAAGATTATTAAAGAAATAAGTATCATAGATTTTTTATTATATTTATTAGCTAAGAAAGCAATAAACAATGGCAGGAAAACTCCTGGAATTGCATATATTCCCATTAATGTACCTGCTTGAGAATTAGATAAAGATATATCCTTTGCAATTTTGTCAAATATTGGTGGCAATGATTGTAATGAAATTGCAAATGTCACCATCATGACAAATGAAATAGACAGTACCACCCACTTGTAATTGTCACTTTTTTTAAAATTCATATTATACCTCCCAATTTGTTAATTAAATCTACTTAAAGAATATACATATATAGTTTTTGAGCTATATATGTACACTTTCTTTGTTTATAGATATTCTTTAATTCAAGATGTTTATTAGATGAAATTTTCTATCCATCTTAAAAAGAGTATCCCTTCTGTGCGCTACTGCACTCAGTAGGGGATGTTCATGCGTAAGCTTTTTTATATTGTTTTTAGTGGTAGATAGTATCTGAATACTATTACACTATATCTTTCATTGATGTTTTAATTATTAAATTTATTTAGCTTTTTTTATATGTTAAGATGATTAAATAAAAAATGTATCAGATTATAATGTATAATAATCTAAGAATATATTTTAAATTTAAATGAAAAGAGAGTGACGAGATGCTTGGAACAATTGTAAACAGTATTGCAATAATAATTGGAGGATTCATAGGTATAATACTTAAAAAAGGAATAAAAGAAAATTATAGAAATACTATAATGGATGGGATAGCCCTATCTGTTATAATTATTGGAATTACAGGTGGGATTAAATCTGAGAATGTAATCCTGGTAGTAGTTAGTATCGTTATTGGGTCAATGATAGGAGAATATGCAAAAATAGAAAAAAGATTAGACAAAACAGGAGATAATCTCCAAAGTAGATTTGGAAAAAGCGATAGTCAATTTTCAAAAGCATTTGTAACGGCTTCTCTTATATACTGCGTAGGTGCTATGGCTATAGT